>JBJTQS010000216.1:0-9232 GCA_046075765.1 Bacteroidota bacterium | reverse complement strand
TATCCAACAGACAAAAGCGCTGTTTGATGGTTTGTAGTGAATTGCATACATTTGATAAGGCGATAAAATGCTACCTGGTATTTCCTAAAATGGAACAAATTGGGAAGGTTTATAGCGCATATAAGTAAGCTATAGGCGATGCCAACAAATGCACGCGCAGATTAAAATAATAAAATGAAGAAGCAGCCTGACTGATACAGAAATGTTTGATTAAAGAGTAAAATAAGAATCCTTATGGGAAAATTATACTGAAACATGGCTTACATTTTTCCCTAATTTCAATGCTTCGGCTTGACACCATTACAAATACACTGACTTAAATATCATTTCATGCGCCCGGTAATATTACTGATCTGTTTTGTATTGTTAAATACTGAATCGTATTCCCAAAACACTTTTGAGAAAATAATAGATACACTTGCTTGTGATTATGCAAGTTGCATACAGGAAACCTTTGATGGAGGCTATGTTTTTTGCGGGAAGAGCAGTATTGGAGGCAACGATGTTATTATTGTTAAATTAGATTCAATCGGGACTATTGAATGGGCCAATGTTTACGGAGGTCCCAGCATTGAAGCCGCGGCATACATAGAACAAACTCCCGACAGCGGGTACATGGTGAATGCATTATATGACGGGGGAGGACTGAATGCAAAAAGCTGGCTACTTAGATTGGACACCAATGGTGACACGCTTTGGACGCAAGTCTTTTCGGCTGGAACAGGTTCGACAATTGTTGGTGATGCAAACAGCATGGCTTCCATTAATAGCACCATTTATGGTATGACAGGTAAATTTAAACCACAACCATTTACATTTAATAGTTCATATTTTATTTCCAGTATCGGGAATGGAATTCAATTGGGTAATAAGATTTATGACAATTCCATTTATGGATCAACCGGCGATGGAATTGACAAAACTTATGATGGAGGTTTTATATTTACCGGACAATATGGAACTTCAATATCAACGGCAGATGTGAATTTAATCAGGGTCAATGCACTGGGTGATACGTTATGGACCCGGACTTATCATAATTCACTCGCAGATGTAGGCAGAGCAGTTATACAAACCGCTGACAGTGGATTTATGGTAGCCGGTTTTACCCGATACCTGATCAATGCTTACAACATTTATCTGATCAAAACTGATTCTGTTGGCGATACGCTTTGGACAAAGCAGTATGTTGACTCAGTAAATTGTGATGTCAGCTCTATACAACAAACAACAGATGCAGGATATATTATTGCGGGAAGAAAATCAGGTATTATTTATTTAATTAAAACAGATGAATTGGGTGATACGCTGTGGACACAAACATTTGGCAATATGCAAAATGGAAGTCAGGCATTTAATGTCCGCCAGACTCCAGATAATGGGTATATCATTTCAGGTACCGGGGTAATCGGAAGTACCTATGGAGCGTATATCATTAAGACCGACAGTATGGGCATTGTAGCTTCGGGAACCGGTATAACTGAGATAAATAACCCGTTTTTGTTCGATGTTTTTCCCAATCCCACTACCGGCGTATTTAATGTTCGGGTTAATGGTATTTCAAGCCGCAATTCATCGATATCGATCTACAACCTAAGTGGTCAAACAATATATTCAACCATGATTAAGAATAATGCAACTGTTCAAATTGATTTAACCGGTTTAACCGGCGGTTTGTATGCTATATCTCTTAGAAGTGGTAACAGAACTTTCACAAGAAAGTTCATTCTCCATTAATTTTTTAAACCCTTTATATTCATTAAACATGAAAAACCAAATTTACCTGATTACTGCCTGCATTCTTGCAGCCCCTACCCACCTGGTGGCCCAAACCAATCAGTTGAAGAAATGGTTTATTGCTCCCAAAGCAGTTGAAATGCCATTTGGAACTTCGCCATCAGTAATACCCATGCCGACAGTAAACGGTGTTGCACCTGCTCAAACCACCGAGGTCGCAAACGGAATATATGATGAAAACGACAATCTGCTTTTTTATGTATCGGATAATAGTGTATATGATTATAATAATTCATTAATTGGAGATATTGATCTACCTAACGGAGGTTCGGAAATTGTTATAGTACCATTTGGGAATAACAACAGTTGTCGAAGTAAATTCAACATCTTCACCACCACCAGTAATCAAATCGGACTGGTCAGCCTGACACAAACCATTGTGGATATGAAATCATTATCACTCACCAGCAGTATTGTTTTCTCCATGCCCATTCAGCGGGAATTCGGTGCCTTGGCATTAGGTAAACTGACAGGCGGGGTCAGATACCTGTATTTTTTAGCCGGCTCAGGAACCATTGGAACACAAGGCAGCGGGATGATTTATAAACTGACATTAAACAACAACGGAAGTGTTACTTCTCCAACACTTATATTCCCAACGACTCCATATATAAACGATGGTGCTGAAGTATTTTCCCGGGAATTGGATTTATCGCATGACGGAAAATATTTGGCATGGTCAAGTTTGGCTCCTGCAAATTCATTTCCAACTCAATATCGGCATCATTTTATTGCATTGGACCTTTCAGGAAATTATGACCCGGGCACTTATCAACAATTCAATATACCGGGTATAAATGACAACAACGTGAGCGGATTCCGCGGTGTAGAGTTTTACCAGTCGGGCTCGACCACAAAACTGTTTATGGGCGCTGGTACAGATGGTGTTTATTATACAGATATTCCCAATATTTCCGGGTTTACTCATGTTCAAAATTCTAATGGTTCAACAACTTCTACATTCGGTCTGTCCCAGATAGAACATTCCTTTAATGGATACATGTACGCTGCTTCTGGTAATTCATCAACCGGTAATGTAGGGGCTTTTGACCCTACTGATCCTGTACCAATGATCATTCCAAGTCAATCTTTCACCCTTACCAATCCACTTCCACCCAATTCAGGGTTTGGTGGCGCCGCGTTATACACCCTCCCCGATCAGATAGATGGTCAGAATTATGATTTAATTGTTCCGGTATCAGTTCCACCGATAGTGACTGCATACTCGTATAATATATCATCAGGAGGATTAGTAACATGGACGTATGGCAGCGGAACCAATAATCCCTGGGGCGCATCCACACCGGTTCATGTTTTTCATGAGTTACGGATTTCCGGAAACACAAAACTGACTATAAACGGAATGACATTTAAGTTCAGTCCGACCGCCAGGGTAATTGTTGAAAATGGCAGCAGTTTAACGCTTGATAACGGCACGGTATTTACTTCAAATCATCAAACAGAATGTGCCGATAATTATTCCTGGATTGGTGTGGAAGTCTGGGGGAGTCTGGATAATCATAGCCAGAACATCAATCCACAGGTAGTGGGGAAACTCTCTTTAAAGAACGGCTCCAGAATAGAAAACGCGCAATGGGGCGCACGTGCACACCGGTCAGATGTTAATAGCAATAATTACCGTGGAGGTATCATTATTTCGGAATCAAATTCTGTGTTTTTTAACAACAAGGTGGATGTTCAGTTTTTGCCCTATCAGAACATTAATAATGGTATTACCTATGGCAATAAAAGTTATTTCAGCAATACCACTTTTACTAACGATGATGATTTCAATGAGCTTTTTACCGGAGCCCCGTTGCACGTTTCTATTGATGATAACAGGGGCATCCGATTTACCAATTGTCATTTCACCAACTATAGTTCTGTGTCTATGTTTCAAAAGGTGAGCATTGGTATAAAATCACACAACGCTAATTTCAGCGTTACTGGCGGGAGTACATTTTCCAATCTTTACCGTGCCATTGATACTTACAGAAGTTCGGGAGCGCAAACATTTATTGTTACAAACTCCACCTTTACTGATAACGAGATATCTATTTATGCATGGAATGTTAATAAAATTTCATTAATGAACACCATTGGTGAAATAGTAGCAACCGAAAAATTTAGTTCGAAAAATCATTTGTTAAAACTCGGTGATTTACATTCGGGCAGTTATCTGATAAAAATTACTGACCAAAATAATGTGATATGTAGCAAAACCATCATTAAAATTTAAATTAATGATGTGGAAATTGATTACAAAACAACTATTAGTTGTTCTGATTATTATTGCAGGCGCAAACTATTCATATGCTCAGAACAGAAATTCAATTTGGGTTTTTGGTGACAGCGCATTGGTAGACTTCAGCAATATAAATAACCCAATATCTGGGATTAGTTCTATGGATGGACGAGGAAGTTGTGTTACAATAGGAGATTCTGGTGGTGCTTTATTATTCTATGCTTTCACTAGGGCAACTGTTTTGGGCTTTTCCGGTCAGATTTTTGACAAAACTCATCAGCTTATGCAAAATGGTGATCTAGTTGCAGGGGAGGGATGGTACAAGGAAATGGTAATTATACCAGATCCCTCTTTAAGCAATATATATTATATTTTTAGTATATGTATTTCAAATAGTTGTCCTCAAGGATTGTATTATTCAACCATTAATATGAATTTGAATGGAGGATTTGGCGCGGTTGTTCAGAAAAACGTCCAACTTTTTTCTTCTAAAACCGTTGATGGACTTGCTGCTGTAAAACATGGAAATGGACGAGACTGGTGGGTAATTTGCAGAAAAATGGATTCGAATTATAATGGCAATAAGAGATATTTTAAATACTTAGTCGATCCTTCTGGTGTTACTCCTTTGGATAGTCAAGCAATTGGGCAAACAAATAAGGGTGATTTAGGTACTTTGGTTTTAAATTCTCTTGGAACGCAAATGGCATTTGTGAATACAAGAGGTTTAATTGATGTAATGAATTTTAATCGATGTACTGGTCATCTCAGCCAAATCAAATCTATAGAACCGGAAACTCCCGGAAATATTCCATGGTATGTGGGTGCAGCCTTTTCACCAAACGGTAATTATTTATACGTGTCAAGCAATGGTAACAACTCTGCTTTGTTTAAATATGATTTGACACTTCCCGATCCTGCTATAGCCAGAGATACGCTATGGGAATTCACAGATTCTTCCCAACCGGGAGGATTAATAAAACTTGCTCCGGATGGAAAAATTTACATGAGCAATGCCTGGAATAATGGAGTTCAATTTAATTATCCTTATCAAGATACTATGTTCAATTATGTAAACATGAACCTGAGTGTAATTAATGAGCCGGATCAACCGGGATTAGCATGCAATTTTCAACCATATAGTTTTTACCTGGGGGGTAAAAGATCATATTACGGCTTGCCAAATAATCCCGATTATGAACTTGGACCTTTGATTGGAAGTCCGTGTGATACGTTAACAGGAACTGGCGAGTCACTTGAATTCGAAAGTCTGACAATTGCACCTAATCCGTTCAGTGAATATTTTATAGTAAACATTCCCTATGAATCGGAGCCTAGCATCATAATTTCTGTTTATGATTTGCACGGAAGGGAAATTATACGGGAAACCGGAGAGGTTCACACAAACGTTTTCCACAAAAGAATTTCACTTAAAGAATTTTCCAAAGGGGTTTATGCAATAAGAATATTTGATGGTAAGAAGCTATTTGCCGGGAAGATATTGAAACAATAATAACTGTGTTTCTTTTCCTATCAATCAATGAAAACAACTATGAAATTAGACGTGTCAAAGCGCACCGCCTATAACAGCGCATTTGGCGCCAGTGGCGGCATTTTTCTTCTTTTGAAATTTCTATTAAAATCAAAAATTATAGTGCAAATGAAATTCGTCAACATCATCCGCCACCGGCGCAAATGCGCGGGTCGTTACAGCCTCACACCCGCCTAATAACTCACCCTCATACCCCTTATCCCCATATCAACCACTTGGTCGCCGGCAGCGGGCTCAAAATATCCGGGTGTGCTGTTTTCAATCCACTCGAAAGAGTTGTTGGTAGAAAGGGAAACGGTTACCACAATGTCGGATGTTTCATTACCAGTAACCACCAAAGGCGAGAGAAAAGAACCTGTTACCAGGCAAGAACCTTGAGGAACAGGTGATGTGGCAAATATGGGATTCGGAACCGTGGTAGCTCCCGCAGGTGCTTGTCCTTGAGAAACCGTATAGGGTGTTTCAAATGCCCAATACCCTTGCAGCTTGTTGGCATTAACAGTTACGACGCTATCCTTGATGCGGTAAGTATTTAGAAAAGTATTGTATCCGATGAAAGAAGCCAGTGTTCCGTTGAGATCATAGTTTGTGCCATTCAACGAGTACCTGAAGTTGATGTCATAATTCTGATAAGCCAAAGAAATCCGCAGCCATTCATAAGTACCTGCAGGCACATCCTTGAGTGGCATACTGTAAAATGTTTGTCCGTTGCCAACAGGATTCGATTTATTGAAATCGATGGCTATACTCCCTCCTTGCGATGTTTCAGATGCATGGTAAAGCACGGCACCTTGTCCAATCTGAGTAAATTGGTTTGGTGTCATCTCGATATAGTGTGCACTCATCTTGTTGAACCTTGGCGACTGCGCTCCATGGTTGGAAGGCAAGATGGCCGGATTGCCCAAATTGTCGAGCCGCACTTGCGTGGAGTCGAATACGAAGCGGAAAACCAGCCGCGGACCATCTGCAACAGGCGTGTCAACTTCATCCTTACGACATGAGCTGATAAATCCGACTAAAACGATCAGCGATGCAAATATTCTTATAGTATTTGGGATCTTCATGGTTTTCAGTGTTAGTTCAAGAATAATATTCCAAGATTATGAAAAATAAACGAGTCTTTGCAATATTTATTGGGTTATGCATGTTTGGCATATATTTGGTGTGATGAGAAGTATAATATCGGCTTACATTTGTCTTTTTTTGCCCTGCTTTGCAAGTGGCCAAGTTGATACCATATTCAAAACATTCTCGCTGGCTCAAACCGAAAACGGTGTTTTAATCCAATTCATCATGTTTGGAGGAGCAACATGCAATGGCATACGAATTGAACGCTCGGAAGACCAAGTTTTATTTGAAACGGTATATGAAATCGTAGGCGTTTGCGGCAGCAGCAGCATTGAAACCAACTATAGCCTTGTCGATTTAGATCCCATTCGCAATACAACCAGTTACTACCGACTGGATGCGGGTTTGCAAGGGCAGTATTCAGAAATCAGGGAAATAACTTATATCGCCTATGATGAGGATGGGGTAACCGTATTCCCAAACCCCTGCATGGAATCTTGCAGTATTTATATCGACAACAAATCCAATGATGTGATTCAATGCAAATTGATCAACACCAAAGGAATCATGGTTTTGTTTGAATCCATCAGAACCAATGTTTGGTCACCCCAAACCAAATTCCTGCCTCAAGGGTTATACTTTTATGAGTTAACCAAACGAAATGGTGCTAAATTTACCGGCAAAATACTGATTGCCAATACTTAACACCGATTCAGCCGTATTGACTAAATTCGCGCTACAATCAAAAGCTACATTCCAAATTTATGGCACAAGACCGCTTTCAAGCCCCTGATTATTATCTGATGGACGAACTTCTTACCGATGAGCACAAGCTCATTCGCGACACCGTGCGTGCATGGGTGAAGAAAGAAGTATCCCCCATCATTGAAGATGCCTGCCAGAAGTGTGAATTTCCCACACACCTCATCAAAGGCCTTGCCGAAGTAGGTGCGTTCGGACCATACATTCCCGTAGAATATGGCGGCGGTGGCTTAGACCAGATTTCATATGGCCTCATCATGCAAGAGCTGGAGCGTGGAGATAGCGGATTGCGCTCAACGGCTTCCGTACAAAGCTCATTGGTGATGTATCCGATTTACACATACGGCTCTGAAGAGCAACGCAAGAAATACCTTCCAAAACTCGCTTCGGGTGAATGGATGGGCTGCTTCGGACTTACTGAGCCCGACCATGGATCCAATCCCGGCGGGATGGTTACCAACATCAAAGACAAGGGAGACCACTATTTGTTGAACGGAGCCAAGATGTGGATCAGCAATGCACCATTCGCACAGGTAGCCGTTGTTTGGGCTAAGGACGAAGAGGGTATTATTCGCGGAGTTATCGTTGAGCGTGGTATGAAAGGGTTCACCACACCTGAAACGCACAACAAATGGTCTTTACGTGCTTCTGCCACCGGCGAACTTGTATTCGATAATGTTGAAGTGCCCAAGGAAAACCTGCTTCCCAATGTGAAAGGTCTGAAAGGTCCGTTGGGATGTTTGAACTCTGCCCGCTTCGGCATTTCATGGGGTGCATTGGGCGCAGCTATGGACTGTTACGATTCCGCACTGCGTTACTCGAAAGAGCGTAAGCAGTTCGGCCGACCCATCGGCGGATTCCAATTGCAGCAAAAGAAATTGGCTGAAATGATTACCGAGATAACCAAAGCGCAACTTTTGACTTGGCGTTTAGGTGTTTTGAAAAACGAGAACCGCGCAACACCAGCACAAATCTCCATGGCGAAGCGCAACAATGTCAACATGGCTCTGGAAATCGCGCGTGAAGCCCGCCAAATACACGGCGGCATGGGCATCACCGGCGAATATCCGATCATGCGCCACATGATGAACCTCGAATCGGTTGTCACTTACGAAGGCACCCACGATATTCATTTGTTGATTACAGGGATGGATATTACGGGGGAGAACGCTTTTACTTGATGTACGATTGACGATTGACGATTGACGATTGAGGACAGAGGAAGGAGAATTTACGATTGACGATGTACGATGCACGATTGAGGATGGAGGATTGACGACTTGCCCTGAGCTTGTCCGATGGCTATCGGACGAAGGGATGACGATTGAAGACAGAGGAAGGAGAATTTACGATGTACGATTGACGATTGATGATTGATGAGGAAGGAAGGAAGATCGAGGATTGACAATGTGGGACAGAGGACAGAGGATTGACAAAGTGTGTATTTTTGAAATTCTATCATTTGGGTATTGATGTTTTTGATTATCTTTTTGAATGCCTCATAGATAGAATTCTTTTTACCTCTAGTTAGGTCAATCAAAAATTTAAAAGGCTTGAAAAATGTTGGAATTATCAAGCTAGTTTTTCTTAAAATATTTTAATACTAACCTCTAAACTTTTCAAATGGTAGAGCAAATTAAGTTGCGAACAAAAGCAGTTGGAATCAGTTGTATTCGCCTTTGTTTCGAAATCAAAGAAACACAAGTTGGAAAAACGATCTCGAATCAACTTTTGAGATCTTCAACATCTATTGGAGCCAATTACAGATCAGCTGCCCGAGCTAAATCAACCGCTGATTACATAAACAA
>JBJTQS010000215.1:0-19415 GCA_046075765.1 Bacteroidota bacterium | reverse complement strand
TGCATTGAAACCATCCATATCCACCTCCATTCCCTTCTCGCGCGCCATCAGCTGCGTGAGGTCGATTGGAAATCCGAAGGTGTCGAACAATTCGAATGCGAACTGGCCTTCAATTCTAGCGCCTTGGTAGTTTTCGAATTTGCGGATGCCAGTTTCTAGCGTTCGTAAGAAAGCGTTTTCCTCTTCGCGAATCACACGGGCAATGAAATCCTGCTGCGATTCGAGCTCCGGAAACTGCCCCTCGAAAGTGCCTGCCAAAACAGGAACCATCTCGCAAAGTATTGGCTCGCGGAAGTTCAGGAAGCTGTAGGCATAACGCACGGCTCGTCTTAAAATGCGGCGGATCACATAACCTGCTTTGTTGTTGGAAGGCAGTTGTCCGTCGGCAATGGCAAATGAAATGGCGCGAATATGATCAGACATCACACGCATGGCGATGTCGGTTTTCTCATCGGCACCGTATGCGATTCCGCATTTGGAGCTGATGTAACGGATCAATGGTTGAAACACATCCGTATCGTAATTGCTGGTCTTGCCTTGCAACGCCATACACAAACGCTCGAAGCCCATGCCCGTATCCACATGCTTGGCAGGCAAAGGTTGCAACGAGCCGTCGGCCATGCGGTTGAACTGCATGAATACATTGTTCCATATTTCGATCACTTGCGGATGGCTTGCATTCACCAGCGCTTTACCGTCAACGGCTTTTCGTTCTTGCTCGCTTCGTAAATCAACATGTATTTCTGAGCAGGGTCCGCAAGGGCCTGTGTCGCCCATCTCCCAAAAGTTGTCTTTTTTATTGCCGCGCAATATGCGGTCTTCGGCAATCAAACCTTTCCAAATATCGTACGCTTCCTGGTCGAAGGCCAACTGCTCTTTTTCATCACCCTCGAACACGGTCACATACAAACGGTCTTTGGGGATCTTGTATACATAGGTCAACAGTTGCCAAGCCCATTCCAAAGCTTCCTTCTTGAAATAATCACCAAACGACCAGTTCCCGAGCATCTCGAACATGGTGTGGTGGTAGGTATCCACACCTACCTCTTCCAAATCGTTGTGTTTACCCGAAACACGCAGGCATTTCTGCGTATTGGCGATGCGTGGGTATCGCACCGGACTGTTTCCAAGGAATATGTCCTTGAATTGGTTCATGCCCGCATTGGTAAACATGAGGGTGGGGTCGTTTTTGACCACCATGGGTGCCGATGCAACTATTTGGTGTTTTTGTTCTGAAAAGAAATCCAGAAAAGCCTTTCTAATCTCTGCCGAAGTCATATGGGGAGGATCTGTTGAGTGGCTGTAAAACAGCCTTTTGTGATTTAATATAAATGGTTATTTTTGCCTAAGAAGGTCACACAAATTTAATTTTTATTCGGCGAGTCACGAATGCCTAAGGCGAAATATTACTTCAACACGCACTCCCTCAAATACGAGCGGGTGATTGTGCCTTTGCGCAAACGAATTCTGCGTGTAGCAGGCTTCCTTGCCGCGGCTTTGGTGTTCAGCACCGTGATCGTTCTCGTGGCCTACACCTACCTCGACTCACCCAAGGAAAAACAGTTGAAAAGGGAGATTGCGCAGTTGGAACTGCAGTTCGAAATCCTGCAGGATCGCATGGATCAGGCTTCGGTTGTTTTGGCTGATTTGCAAAACCGAGACGACAATATCTACCGCGTAATTTTCGAGGCAGAACCCATCCCGGCAACGGTACGCAGCGCAGGCTATGGCGGCATCGACCGATACAAGTCGATGGATGGTTACCAAAGTTCCAAGTTGCTGATTGAAACCACGCGCAAGCTCGACAAGCTCACCAAGCAGATGTATGTGCAATCAAAGTCGTTTGATGAGATTGTTGATTTGGCAGAGGACAAAACAGAGCTGCTGGCATCCATTCCTGCCATCCAACCTCTATCCAACAAGCAGTTGAACCGCATGTCATCGGGCTTCGGCTATCGCATCCATCCGATATACAAAACCTCTATCATGCACTCGGGCATGGATTTTACGGCTCCGATAGGTACTCCTATTTATGCCACAGGTAACGGTATTGTGAAGGTGGCCCAGTTCAATGGCAGTGGTTATGGAAACCATGTGGTGATCAGCCACGGTTTCGGTTACGAGACTTTGTATGGCCACTTGAACCGGATCAAGGTAAGGCCAGGGCAGCGTGTTACCAGAGGTGATGTCATTGGAGAACTGGGCAACTCGGGTTCCTCTACCGGTCCGCACTTGCATTATGAGGTCATCAAGAGTGGCAACAAAGTTGACCCGATTCGCTACTTCTTCAATGATCTTACTCCAGAAGAGTATGACCGTTTGATACAGATGGCCACCCAGTCAAACCAATCTTTCGATTGATCTAAATCCCAACGCCGTGCCCTACAAGGATTCTGAACCTCAAAAAGTTTATTACACCATCGGAGAAGTGGCGCGGATGTTCAATGTGAACCCGTCGTTGATTCGTTTTTGGGAGAAGGAGTTCGATGTGTTGAAGCCGCACAAGAATAAGAAGGGCAACCGGTTGTTCACGCCAACCGATCTCGAAAACCTTCGAATCATTTTTCATCTGGTAAAGGAGCGTGGCTTCACGCTGCAAGGGGCCAAGGCCAAGCTCAAGGAAAACAAATCGGATGTGGTGAACACCACGGAGGTGTATGATTCCTTGGTTCGATTAAAAGGCTTCTTGATGGAGCTGAAGCAACACCTCTGATTACTGCTTTTTCCCTTTGAAGGAATAATTCTTGTGGAAGAGGTAACTCATTACACCGATAGATAGCGCTGAGATCACCCGTGAAATGGTTGGATACCACTCCAGCACTTGTACCAGGAATTTCATGAAAAGATAGTTCAAGAACAACACCAGCAGTGCAACTTGCACGAATCGGAACAGTTGCTTTCTTCCCCTCAGGTCCGACTCTGAAAACACCAGCTTGCGCGTGATGAAAAAATTGGTGAACAAGCCGCACGAATAGGAAATCACCAACGACAGCATAGGTGCCGTAAGCACGAATGGTCCTACGAACGGGATGTCTGTTTTGCGAAGGATGTAATTGTATGTGGTGAAGTAAACGGAAACATCCACAACCGTTGCTGTGCCAGCCGAGAAAAAATACCGAACCACTTTGTTACGGAGCAGGTTGTTCACTAAATCCATCATAGGTGGCTTCCGTTTTTCAAATAATTTTGAACATAGTCTGCCACACCCGCCTCGAGGCTTGTAAACTCCGCATCATAACCAATGGAGCGAAGTTTGTCCATTTTGGCCTCGGTAAAATACTGGTAGTTCTCGCGTATATCCAAAGGCATATCTACAAACTCGATGTTCGGCTCCAGGTCAAGGGCTTTGAATGTAGCGTTGACAAGGTCCACAAAGGTTCGTGCTTTGCCTGTGCCCAGGTTGTAGATGCCTTGATGCTTTCGGTTATGCATCAGGAACAGACAAACAGCAACCAGGTCTTTCACATAAATGAAATCGCGCAGCTGCATGCCGTCGTGGTACTCGGGTCGGTGCGAACGAAATAATTTTACCGAGCCCGAAGATTTGATTTGGTTGTAGGCATGAAAAATAACGGATGCCATGCGCCCCTTGTGGTATTCATTGGGCCCGTAAACATTGAAGAATTTGAGTCCGGCCCACGAGTAAGGTTGTTTCTCCTGCAACAAGGCCCATTTGTCGAAATCGTTTTTTGAATCGCCGTATGGGTTCAGTGGTTTGAGGAACGGGACAACATCATGGCGGTCTTCGTAGCCATGTTCACCAGCGCCATAAGTTGCGGCGGAGGAGGCATAAAACAACGGGAGCCCGTAAGCAACGCATCTGTTCCAAACTTCCTTGGTGTATTCGAGGTTCAAACGATCGAAAATCGACTTGTCGAACTCCGTTGTATCTGTACGAGCACCGATATGGAAAATGAATTGCACCAGCCGATGGTTGGAGTCGAGCCAAGCGTGGAAATCTTTTCGATCAACTTTCGCTGTAATCTTTTTTCCCTGAAGATTCGGAAATTTTTCGGTGCGCTCGAATTCATCAACCGCCACCACATCCAGGTAGCCAGCTTGATTCAAGCCTCCGATCAGACAACTTCCGATAAATCCCGATGCGCCGGTAACAACTATCATTTCAAATCAGTGGAGAAAATTGGAAGTTCGATTTTTGATTGACCATTGTGGTGCAGGCAGGTTTCAATCATGGTTGAAATGGCTGCCCTTCCACGGGTCCCCAAAGCTACCGAATAATCATTTACGTATAAATCGATATGCTGTTTTACAACGGTAGGATCCATCTCTTGAGCGTGCAATGAAACATATTCTTGGGATGATTCAGGATGTTGGAATGCAAATCGCACACTGGACGAAATCAACGAATCAATTCTTAAGATATGTGTTGTTTCCAGTTTCCTGGATGCGCAAATGCAACCGAGAGGCAAGGGCATGTGGAATTTATCTTCCCACGCTTGTCCCAAATCAAATGCCAACTGCAATCCTTTTTGCTGGTAAGTGAAACGGCCTTCATGAATCAACACACCTGCATCGCAAACGCCATCCAACACAGCCGTTTCAATATCGGAGAACAGCATGGGTTGTTTGTTTTTCAGATGCGGCATGAAGAGCCTCAACAGTAAATTAGCGGTTGTTGAAACACCGGGTATGGCAACTCGTGTTTCGGTGTTGTTAAGGTCAAGATTTCCTGTTGCAGTAACCAAAAGCGGTCCAACACCATTTCCCAAGGCAGCTCCCGAATCAAGCATCACATAGTTGTTGACTACAAAAGGAAATGCGCCCACACTGATTTTCGTAATGTCGAGCTCTCCCTGCTTTGCCATTCGATTCAACTCCTCCACATCGGCAAGAACTAGCTCGAATTGGTATCCTGCAGTATCAATCTTACCATTCACCAACGCATCAAAAATGAATGTGTCGTTAGGGCAGGGCGAAAAGCCTATTCGGATTTTCATGATGCTTGCTTTTTCCTGTTTTTTCTCCGTGAGATAACAGCTCCAGGAATATCCTGCTCACCTATCAGATAACCTAAAGGTTTCAGGTTTTCTACTCGGTCGAAAATGACTTTCAAAACACCTACCAATGGAATGAAGAGCATCATGCCAGCCAATCCCCACATCATGCCACCCAAAATCAAAGCAATGGTGGTGGCCAATGGATTTACAGATACGGCGGCTCCAATAACCAGCGGTGTAATGAAGTTGTTATCTAAAAACTGAACCACCACGCATACAGCTAAGGCTCCAACAGCAATCCATATCGAGTCCTTGGTGATCAGTGCCAAGGCAACAGGTATGATGCTGCCAATCAAAACACCTACATAAGGAATCACATTCAGCAGCGCTGCCGTTATTCCTAAGAAGATGGCGTGGTTGATACCCAATGCCAGGAATCCAATGCTGTTTAACACGGATAATATGGCGATGTCGGCAATAAGACCGAGCAAGTATTTGTAGGAAATCTCTGAAGTGGTTTTCAAAATCTCCCCAGCAGTTTGCTGCTTCTCCTTCGGGGTAACCATGTTCATGAAATGCTTCACTTTTCCTCTGTAGTAAATGAAGAAAAAAAGCATAGATGGGAACCAGAGTTGCGTTTACGAGGAAGCTTCCAGTGGCACTGAAAACGCTTCCTGCAATATCCCCACTCGATGAAATGAGGCTGAGCAGTTGTTTCTCTATCCAAACCAATTGGTCCTTCTCACTCACGCCGAAATTCGATGACACGAACGCTTGGATTTCAAAAAATCGCTGATTTAGTTTTTCAGTCAACAGTGGCAGTTCTTCTCGGAACGAAATGAATTGAATGCTCAAAAACCAAAGCAATCCCGCCAAGGCGATTCCTATCACAGTGATGGCTACTAATGCAGATAATGTTTTGGAGAGGCCTTTTTTCTCCATCTTCTGGCACACGGGAAGCATCAAAAAGGCAGTGAAAACGCCAAAAACCATGGGCACCAACAAGCTTTTTGCCCATACCAAAAACCACAAAAGCGCGGCAGTAAGTAGTAGGTAGAATGTGTAGCGACTGAATTTTTCTTGGTGCATTCCGAATATTTGATTACAAAGTTAGGTATTTCGCGTTTCGAATAAGATATTGTTAATCAGTTGTGTGGGATTGAAAGGCTGCATTATTGCAACTTAGTTTAACCCACTGTTATTACATAATTTAAGTAGTTTTGCTGCCCGTTTCAGATGAAGCTTACATTCGCCACCGAAGGAAGGGTTGAAAAACAGCACCAGGCGCCAACACCCGGAAGCCATCCTGGTGAGGTCCATGTATGGACTCACATCACAGGTCCTGGTGATGCTAATGTTCCTCTTGCATCGCAAATGCTATCCGAAGATGAGTCGAACAAGGCGCTCAAATACCATTTCGAGCGCGATCGAAAAATATATCTTTCAGGTCACGTGTTTATCAGAAAAGTGTTGTCGCATTACACTGGCTTGGCTCCGGCCGACATCATGCTAACGCCCGTGGTAAATGCCAAGCCGCGCATGACCAATGCTCCATTCCCATTGCATTTTAACATTTCCCATTGCGGCACCAGGATATTGGTGGCAGTAGGCTTCGATACTGATGTTGGCATCGATGTGGAAGAAGTGTTGGATGACTTCGACATGGAGGGCTTCGCCGAAAACAATTACCATCCTAACGAAATCAGTAAACTATATCGCTTAACTGGTGTTAAGCAATCTGAATATTTCTACACTGTGTGGACGCGAAAGGAGTCATGGCTGAAACTAACAGGTGAGGGAAGCAACGATCGATTGCGGGAATTGGATTTTTCTGGTGATGATCAGTCGCCGGTAGGAGTTCATTTCGACAACGACTTGCACATGCTCACTTGGAAGGAATCCAATGAATACTTGGCTACCGTAACATCCACATTGCCTACCAAATCCATCAGGCACCTGTCATCTGAACTTATCAATTGAAAAAACCTAAATAATCAAAATCAATAAAAAGCAACAATGAGCGACGGATCCAAATTTCTGCGTGATGTGCATGCCTACTTCGACAAGGCGGCTGCATTCACAACCCACAGTAAAGGCACTTTGGAGCAAATCAAGGTTTGTAACGGAGTGTACAAGTTCCACTTTCCTGTGGAGATTAACGGCACGGTGCAGGTTATAGAAGGCATCAGGGCACAACACAGCCATCACAAATCACCTACCAAAGGCGGTATCCGCTACAGCGAAATGGTGGATGAGAAAGAGGTAGAGGCGTTAGCCACTTTGATGACATTCAAGTGCGCTGTAGTTGATGTTCCTTTCGGAGGAGCCAAAGGCGGTATCAAAATCAACCCTTCCAAGCTCTCCGAAAAAGACCTTGAGAAGATTACCCGTCGTTATACTACTGAGTTGATCAAGCGTAACATGATAGGTCCAGGTGTAGATGTGCCTGCTCCCGATTACGGTTCCGGCTCTCGCGAGATGGCTTGGATTGCGGATACCTATTCCACATTCCGTTTTGATGACATCAATGCGTTGGGATGTGTTACCGGCAAGCCATTGGGCCAAGGTGGAATCCAAGGTCGCACCGAAGCAACCGGCATGGGTTTGTTTTTCGGAGTTAGAGAAGCGCTGAACAATGTTGAAGACATGAAGCGCATGAAGATGAAGCCCGGCATCGCTGGAAAGAAAATCATCCTGCAAGGTCTCGGCAATGTTGGTTTCTTCAGTGGAAAATTCTGTATGGAAGGCGGTGCTTTGATCGTAGGTATTGCAGAGCGCGAAGGCGGCATTTACAATCCTAAAGGATTGGATGTGGAGAAGGTCTTCAAGCATCGGAAGGAAACAGGCAGCATATTGGATTTCCCAGGAGCAAAAAACATTAAGAAGTCGGCCGAAGTATTGGAGATGGAGTGCGATGTGTTGATTCCCGCTGCTCTCGAGAATCAGATTAACGGTTCAAACGCCAAGCGAATCAAAGCCAAAATCATAGCCGAAGGTGCTAACGGTCCCGTTACCAAAGAGGCTGAAGACATCTTAAACAAAAGAGGCATCATGGTGATACCCGACCTCTATCTGAACGCAGGAGGTGTCACCGTTTCTTATTTCGAATGGTTGAAAAACCTTTCGCACGTTCGTTTCGGACGTATGGAGAAGCGTTTTCAGGAAATCCAAACGGCTCGCTTGGTTGACGCGGTTGAGAAGGTTACCAAAAAGAAACTTGACAAGACCCAGCGCAACCTGATCATACATGGCGCCGATGAACGCGATTTGGTAAGCTCAGGATTGGAAGAAACCATGATAGCTGCTTACAATGAAATACGAAACATCCGTGTTAGCAACCCAAAGATTCACGATTTGCGTACGGCCGCGTTTGTAAGTGGTATCAATAAATTGGCTGCAAGCTACAATGCTTTGGGCTTCTGGCCATAATCATTCTTTATCCGCATCCATGCAGGGTGCATCCCTTTTGCAACAGGGTTGCAATTGCTCCACTGCTACAGGATTGGCTGCAATTTCATCTGCATCATAACCGACGTCCGAAATGTCTTTACGAAGCGTTTCGGGCGTCGTTTTTTTAGAGTTGTAAACAACAGTTACAACGGCGGTTTTAACATCCAGCTCCGCGAAACGAACACCTTTTTCACGCATCAGCGCTTTTTCGATATTCTCTTTGCACATACCGCAACGCGCAGTGGTTTTGATGGTGATTTTAGCTTCTTGTGCTAAAGCTGCCGTGCCAAAAATCGTCAGGAATAGCAGTATCAGATAACCTTTGATTTTCATTTCAGTGTTTTTTAAGATTGTTTCTTTTGATTGATGGAATAACGGAGGCCCAGGTAAATTTTTCGTCCCATAACCGGTCCCCATACATTGGTAGCGTCAAAATACGTGCCGAAAGGGTTTTCAAAACCGATGATGGGCAGATCCTGTCGGAAATCCAACAGATTCTCAACTCCAACATAGGCATCCCACTTTTTGTTAAAGACTTTGGTTACTTGTCCGTTGATGGTGATATATGCAGGCGACAAATTATCGCTGCCAATTTGTGGCGCATGACCATCGTGGCCTTGTTGATACAATGGCGCTTCTTCCTTGGTAACACCAAGGTTTGATTTGCCCTGCATCTGCAAAGTGAAATCATAACGCCAGTCTTCTTTCCTCGATTCGTAAGCCAGATTTATCAAAGCACGATAATCCGGAATCAATGGTTTTTTTGCCCTTCCGGAGATATAATCGGTTTCCACTTGGTCTTGTTTATAGGCCAACCTCAGGTCGAAGCGTTTGAATAGCTCGTAATTGAATGTTGCCTGAAGGCTTTTCGCGAACGAGCTCCCCGGCAAGTTGTAAATGGCTGTAATTTCAGAGTAGGTGTATGGATCCACCACCATCTGATTGATGAAGTCGGTGATGTAGTAGTCGAAGGAGAAGGAACCGGGGCGCCAAAACAATCTGAATTTCCAAGTCAGGTTAGCACCGTAATTCCAAGCCCTTTCGGGTTGTAATTCCTCATACAAGGTAATGCGCTTCGAAGTTGCAAGCATCGAGAAGTTGTCGGTGAAGAGATTTGGCGTTCTAAAGCTTTTACCGGCCGAGGCGCGCACAATTAGGTTCTCAGTGAAATTGTATTTCATGTGTAGCCTGGGCGTTGCGAAAAATCCCCACTGGTTGTGGTGGTCGCCGCGAATACCCGCTACAACTCCAAATTTCTCTTTAACATTCAAAGTGTATTCGAAATAAGCTCCTGGAACATATTCTTCCTTGTAATATGGGTAGTCGAGGAAATATTCTTCCATGAAATCGGAACGCATGTCTAAGCCTGCCTTCCATTTATGATCGGTAGTGCCGAAGATGGACATGTAAATGAGGGATCCGTAAAAACCGGTCTGCCATGCATCATGTGTTTTCAATCCGAAGTAGGAGTCCTGCTGATGGTAATGCCCGGAGAGGATAAGTCCCACGCTTCGCCACGGCGTTTCCGGAAATATCATGCCTGTTTTGGATGACACCTCAATCCGGTTGGTGTTGATTCGTGTTCCATATCCATTCGCAATATCAGGAGTAGATACCCATACTTGGTCGAGTTGGCCGCCTCTACGCAATTCATTCAATCCTTTGATCATGAATTGACCTTCGAATTTTTTTCCATCGTTGTAAGACAGTCTCGCCAG
Organism: Bacteroidota bacterium; assembly: GCA_046075765.1. Classification (GTDB taxonomy): domain Bacteria; phylum Bacteroidota; class Bacteroidia; order AKYH767-A; family OLB10; genus JALRAP01. The sequence goes on along the minus strand of JBJTQS010000215.1, from coordinate 9,289 downwards.
GGCATTTAAATTTCGAGTCAGCGGCATATCTAAAAAACCGTCATGGTTGTGATCCCACTGCAGTGGCATATTGTCGGCATGCAACATTACAGAACCCGTTGTATGCTCTCCTGTTTTTGCAGAGGTGATTACATTGATTTCATGGTTGCTGGATTCGGCTCCGTATAAGTTCAAATAGAATTTCGGTGCATTTTCTGGTTTCAAGTATTCCACATTGATTTGTCCTGTGGTGGATTCGAAACCATTGGCTACCGAGCCGCTTCCTTTGGTCACCTGAATAGATTCCATCCAAGGCCCCGGAATGTATGAAAGGCCATAAGGCGAAGCCAATCCCCTCATGTTGGGAATGTTCTCCGTCATGATTTGCGCATATATCCCAGATAATCCAAGCAGTTGAATTTCTTTGGCACCGGTAACGGCATCGGCATAAGCCACGTTAACCGAAGGACTGGTTTCAAAGGATTCGGACAGGTTGCAGCATGCCGCCTTCAGCAACTCCTTTTGGCCGATCTGTTCTATGTTGATGGTTTTGATGGTGGATATCTCGACAGCGTCGCGCTTCCCTTGGATTTGCACACCTTGCAGTTGCACCGAAGATTTCAGAATGATATCCAAAGTGGTTTGTCCGTTGAATTTTATAGAGTCGGACATAAACCCAACAAAACTGAAAACCAAAAAGTCGGGGTTGGAAGGAATGTTAATCGTGTAGGAGCCATCTGCTCCACTGGTGGTTCCGATTTGTGTACCACTCCAATAAACACTGGCACCCACCAGAGGTGATTTGGTGCCGTTGTTGGATTCGAATACTCGACCGGAAACTGCATTTTGCGCAACGGTCGAGCCCGCCGCCATCGCGAATGAAACAATCGATAAGATCAGTTTTTTTATGTTCATGATTTTGATGCTGAAATGTAAGTTCTGTTGGATCAGAATTACAAGTGCATCAAATCAAAAATACGGAATATAAAAGGTGTACTGATGGGCCTGGAGGTCTGACGGATTCGAAATGCCAATCATGAGTTTCGACATGGCTTAAAAAACAATAAGCACCCATAATGGCTGTACCGTAAATGGTTTCTGAATCGGCGGCTTTGATTTTCAGATTGTAAAAGGATGGTATGGGACTCTGGTAATCGGCTTGAAAGACCTGCACCAGATTGGTGCAACAGCCGTCATTTTCTTCAGTTTCCGTATTGCAACATGCAGGTTCTTGTGTTTTGGCGCTACAGCAATCACTTTCGGCGCTTGCCAGAGCCATGCTGCAATAGTGCGAAACTTTGGCAATGCCCAAGTTGCTGGCGAGGAAGATTACCGCCAAAGCAATGGTTAGTCCGTTTCTTAAAGATTGTTTGTTAAAACCCAAAGTAGTGTATGTTTTACACGGCCGCTAATTTACCCTTTATTCCAATGAAGTTTTTATTAAGGACAATGTAGGCATTTTGGCTTGAAAAAACTAACTTTGCAAAATAATCACTCTTTCTACGTAAATAATTGGTTTATAATAATTTATATTAATTAAAATGAGTGCAATTGCTGCCGTTAGGGCCCGTGAAATTCTAGACTCCCGAGGCAATCCAACCGTAGAGGTTGAGGTTTACACCTCCAACGGCATGGTAGGGAGGGCCGCAGTGCCCTCTGGCGCCTCCACCGGAAAGCACGAGGCGACTGAGCTGCGCGACGGCGACAAGGGAAGATATTTGGGCAAAGGTGTGTTGAAGGCGGTTCAAAATGTGAACACCGTCATCAACGATGAATTGCAGGGCATGAATGTTTTCGCCCAATCCGCCATTGATGCCCGATTGATCGAGCTCGATGGAACACCAAACAAATCCAACTTAGGTGCCAACGCCATCCTGGGTGTTTCTTTGGCTGTTGCCCGAGCCGCTGCCGACGAACAAGGTTTGCCTTTGTTCCGATATGTTGGTGGGGTTAATGCTCGCATATTGCCTGTTCCTTTGATGAATATCCTTAACGGTGGAGCACATGCCGACAATTGCATCGATTTTCAGGAATTCATGGTTGTACCCGCAGGTGCTCCTAGTTTTTCCGAGTCTCTCCGTATGGGCACCGAGGTGTTTCACGCTTTGAAAAAAGTACTTCGCGACGGAAAACACTCCACCAATGTGGGCGATGAAGGTGGTTTTGCTCCTAACTTGAAATCCAATACCGAAGCCATCGAGGTGGTTTTGAAATCCATAGAGGCTGCTGGCTACAGACCGGGTGAAGATATTTTCATTGCCATGGATGCCGCATCTACCGAGTTATATGATGAGGCCACGGGCAAATATGTTTTCAAAAAATCGACAGGCGATTCCTTAACCTCTGCCCAGATGGTGGATTTTTGGAAGGATTGGGTTTCCAAATATCCGATTGTCTCCATCGAAGATGGCTTGGCCGAAGATGATTGGGACGGATGGAGGGCATTAACAGCCGCCATCGGCGATAAGGTTCAGATTGTGGGCGACGATTTGTTTGTGACCAACTCCAACCGACTGAAAACCGGCATCGAAACCAAAGCTGGAAACTCCATATTGGTGAAGGTAAACCAAATCGGAACCCTAACAGAGACCATCAACGCCGTAAACATGGCCAACCGTAATTCCTTCACCTCCATCATGAGTCACCGCTCAGGTGAAACCGAAGACAACACCATCGCGGATTTGGCTGTGGCACTGGGTTGCGGACAAATCAAAACCGGATCAGCATCGCGATCCGACAGGATTTCAAAATACAATCAACTTCTAAGAATTGAGGAGTCATTGGGCTCCACGGCCGTTTTTGGTGCCAGTAACATCCATTTTTTCAAAAAGTAATAAAATGTCATCCAAACCACTTCACAACGAGGAAAGCGAATACGAAGGTGATGATCAACAACCACACATCACTGATGAAACCGATAGCGAAAATGGCCAAAAGGTTCGCCGACGTGTCCGAATCCGCAAGAAAGTTCGCATTCGTAAAAAAAGTGATCCAAAGAAAAAACTAAGGAAAATGATGGAGCGCACATTCTGGATCCTCTTGGTTGCAGGCTTCGTTGCAGCCATCGTAATCTTCATCGTTGAATCCGACATCCGCGATCCAAAACAAAAGAAACTGCAACAAAAACAGCTTCCATCAGGTAAACAATATTAATAAACACAAAACCATTTTTACAACCAATTGGTTGAAACATCTATAATCACCACAGTACCGCATCATCATGGATAAGATCAAGGAAAAATTCATTTCAAAGGCCGCACCTATGGCCGAGCAAACCAAAAAGCTTGTCAAAGAGCATGGCAACTTCGTGCTTGGCCAATATACCATCGAGCAGGTTTACTCGGGTATGAAAGGCATGATTGGCATGATCACCGAGACTTCCAAGCTGGATGCTGAAGAGGGAATTCGCTTCCGCGGATATTCCATTCCCGAACTAAGGGAGAAACTTCCTGTTTCCAAGGAAGGCCCAGAGCCATTGCCAGAGGGAATATTCTATCTGTTGCTCACCGGTGAAATCCCTACCCTCGACGAGGTTATCAATGTGAACAACGAATGGATGAAGCGCGCCAATGTTCCCAAGCATGTATTCGACATGCTGGATATGTTGCCTGCCAAAACACATCCAATGACGCAGTTCAGCATGGCCATCATGGCCCTGCAAACGGAATCCGTATTCGCTCGTCGTTACCGCGAAGGAATCAACAAGAAGGAATATTGGGAGCCGATGTACGAGGATGTGATGAACCTCATAGCCCGATTGCCACGAATCGCCGCCTATATCTACCGTAAGACCTACAAGAACGGTGTGCACATCGAACCGGATCCAAAGCTTGATTGGGCTGGCAACTTCGCTCATATGTTGGGTTATGATGAGTTGGACTTCCGCAAGCTCATGCGACTCTATCTTACCATCCACGTGGATCACGAAGGTGGAAACGTTTCAGCTCACACCACTCACTTGGTAGGTTCTGCACTCAGCGATGCTTACCTCTCGCTTGCCGCAGGTATGAACGGACTTGCAGGTCCTTTGCACGGTCTCGCAGCACAAGAAGTTGCCAGATGGATTCTCGATTTACGCGAAGAGTTCAAAGGTGTGCCAACCAAAGAGCAGATTTCAGACTATATCAAACGTACTTTGGCAGACGGACGCGTGGTTCCTGGTTACGGACACGCGGTACTCCGCAAAACCGATCCCCGATATATCGCACAACAAGAGTTCGCCAAAGCCAATATGGCCGATGATGAACTTTTCAAAATCGTGCAGCTCCTATATGAGGTAACTCCTGAGATCCTGACAGCCACAGGAAAAGTGAAAAATCCTTGGCCGAATGTTGACGCCCACTCTGGTATCCTGTTGATTCACTACGGGCTCGAGGAGTATGATTTCTACACGGTATTGTTCGGTGTTTCACGTGCTATTGGTGTGCTTACTTCCTTGCTTTGGGACAGGGCTTTGGGTGTGCCAATCGAACGACCAAGCTCGGTTACAACCGGTTGGATCCTAAACAAAATCCGACAGGCAGAAGAGGCTGCCAAACAACAGGCATAAATAACCAAGGGCGGAATTTCATCCGCCCTTTTTCATTTTATCATCAACCCCAAACTTTCAAATCCAAAAGTTGTTTTTCAACTACAAACTTGCATCATGGGATACAGGGATCAGGCTCATTTCATCAAAACATTGGAAGACGCGGGCGAACTCGTGCGCATCAAGGAATATGTGAATCCGCATTTGGAAATCACAGAAATCACCGATAGGATATCAAAACAATACGGACCGGCACTGTTGTTTGAAAACACCGGTTACGATTTTCCGGTGCTCATCAACTCCATGGGTACAGAGAAACGCATGGCCATGGCTTTGGGTGTGGAGAAACTCGACGATCTCGCACATCAGATCGAAGGTTTGTTCAAAACATTCACCTCTCCAAAAAACAGTTTTATAGACAAACTTAAGTTACTTCCTCAATTGGGAGAGGTAGCCTCTTGGATGCCGAAAAAGATTAGCGGCAAAGGCGCTTGCCAGCAAGTGGTCATGAAAAATCCCGACATCACCAAGCTTCCAGTGTTGAAATGCTGGCCCGAAGATGGTGGTCTGTTCGTAACATTACCCGTTATACAAACGCAGGATCCCCTCACCGGTATCCGCAACGTAGGATTGTATCGCATGCAGGTTTTCGGGCCAACGCTTACCGGGATGCATTGGCATCGGCATAAAGTTTCGGCTCGACACTTCAACGAATATAAAAAGTTGGGCAAGAAAATGCCTGTAGTAGTTACCATCGGTGGAGATCCTGCTTATGCTTACAGCGGAACAGCACCGTTGCCGGATGGCGTTGACGAGTTCATGTTGGCAGGTTTCATTCGCAAAAAGCGTGTTGAACTCGTGCAATGTATCACCCAGGATATGCAAGTGCCAGCTGATGTCGATTTCGTCATAGAAGGTTATGTGGATCCAGAGGAGGATTTCATTCTCGAAGGTCCTTTCGGCGATCACACGGGATATTATTCTCTTGCTGATTACTATCCGCGCTTCCATATCACGGCCATCACGCATCGGCGAGATGCTGTTTACACAGCCACCATTGTGGGTATTCCGCCGCAAGAGGACGCTTGGATAGGCAAGGCCACCGAACGCATTTTCCTGGCGCCAATCAAAATGACCATGGTTCCTGAAATCGTTGACATGGTTCTTCCTGTTGAAGGTGTTTTTCACAACCTGGTAATTGTGAAAATTCGAAAGGAGTATCCCGGACAGGCCTTGAAGGTTATGAATTCACTTTGGGGCGCCGGACAAATGATGTTCACCAAGATGATGGTGGTGGTGGATGGTGATGTCAACATACACGACAATGCAGAGGTGGCGCGCCATATCGGTGCACATGTTCATCCGGCACACGATATCATTTTCTCGCAAGGTCCAACTGATGTGCTCGATCATTCCTGCTCGGTAATGGCATACGGAGGCAAGATGGGAATCGATGCCACATCCAAGCTCCCAGAAGAATTGGTTGGTCGCACCGAAGATTTTTCGAAAAACACTAAGCTCGATGTGGGTGATGTGCTTCGTACTTATCCTGAGGTTAAAGAGATAAACATTTCACTTTTAGATATGGGTGTGCCATTGGTGTTTGCATCCATAGAGAAAAACCGCAAGGGACATGTTCGCGAAATGGCCAACCGACTTTTGGAGCGACCTGATTTCAGCGGAGTGAAGGTTTTGATTTTCCTGGAACACACATTGGAGGTTTCCGATATAGCTGATGCGGTTTGGCGTTTCTCTAACAATGTAGATCCGCGCCGTGACCATGTGATGGTTGGTGATCGGATCGCGTTTGATGGAACCCGCAAAACCAAAGAGCATGATGGCTTCACCCGTGATTGGCCCAACATCCTCGCCTCCGATAATGAAACCATAGACAGGGTGGATGCGATTTGGGACAAGCTCGGACTCGGCCCTATGATTCCTTCGCCATCACGCAAGTACCGCAATCAATTGTATCGCGGTGGCGCAGTGGTAACAGAATAGACTCAAGACTTTTTATATTTCTTTCCAGGCAGGCATTGTATGATGCCTTTCAATTCCAAATTCAGCAGTAATGCAGCTGTTAGGCTTTGTGTTTTGGAAAGACTAATCGCAATTTCGTCTACATAAACACCGGCATCATTCGTAAGTATTGTCAAGCATGCCTTTTCATCCTCGTTTAAATCATGAAACAATTCGATTTGTTTCTGCTTTTTTGATGTGGTGTCTTCTTTCCAATCCATGATGTACAACACATCCTGCGCCGACTGAATCAATGCGGCTTTATGTGTTTTGATGAGATTGTTGCAACCCTCACTTTGCAAATCGATGACTTTAGCCGGCACGGCAAACACATCTCGATTATAAGAATTAGCAATGTCTGCTGTGATAAGTGCTCCACCTGTTTTGGCTGCTTCGGTAACAATTACGGCATCACAAAGTCCAGCGATGATACGGTTTCGTTTCGGAAAATTTTCCCTGTCGGGGATGGTGCCGCTGGGGTTCTCGGTAAGGATGCCACCGAGGTTAATCATCTTGCGGGCTGTTGAGGTATGTTGCTGTGGATAGATGCGGTCCAAACCATGGGCAACCACGCCGATGGTTGGAATGCCGTGTTCGATACATGTTCGATGGGCTGTTATATCGATGCCGTAGGCCAAACCGCTCACAATGGTTGCACCCGCACGACCTAGCTCCAGGCATATCTGTTTGGTTTGGTCCTTGCCGTAATCGGTAGCCTCGCGGGTGCCAACAACCGCAATCATTCGTCTTGCATCCAAACTTTCAGAACCTTTAAAGTAAAGAATCAACGGCGCATCATGACAGTTTTTCATTCTAGCAGGATAATCCGCATCCGTATAAAAGAATACACGGATTTTATGCTTGTGGATGAATTCCAGCTCCTTTTCAGCTTTTTTGAAATCTTTGAAGTTAGCAATGGCTGCGGCGGTTTTCGGACCGATACCCGGTATCTTTACCAAGGCCTTTTTGCGTTCTTTGAATACCGCATCAACACCTCCACAATAGGAAATGAGTTGTCGAGCCAAAACGTCTCCAACCCCTTCAATCATGGTTATGGCGATGCGATGCAGAAAAGCGTCATCGTACATGTTTTCAGAAAATGAAATAAAAAGTATCTTTCGCAAAAATATCCATTATATGAACCAACCGTTCCGCAATTTGCTGTGCCTGGTTTTGGCAATCGTTACCTATACTTTGTTTTTTGCAGGATATGCCTTCGCTCAAGATCGTATATCATTGAAAGGCAGGGTTACCGATTCCAAAACAGGACTTACCATTCCGGGAGTTACTATTTCTATAGTGGGAACCACTTCGGGAACGGTAACGGATATTGAGGGAAAGTATCAGATGGAACTACCCAGGGGGGAATCAACTTTGGAGGTTCGATTCATCGGCTACAAGACCTTGACCAACAAAATCGACATTCAGGGAGATAAGCCAATTACAGTGGATATCCGCCTCGAGCCCGAATCCAAATTGCTGGATATGGTGGTGGTAACGGCCGGTAAATTCGAGCAGCGATTGGATGAGGTTACTGTCTCTATGGCGGTTATCAAGCCCACCTTGATTGAAAACACCAACGCCACTTCGGTTGACCAAGTAATGGAACAGGTTACCGGAGTGAACATTGTAGATGGACAGGCCAACATTCGTGGGGGCAGTGGATTCAGTTATGGTGCAGGCAGTAGGGTGCTCTTGTTAGTAGATGATTTACCAATGGTGGCAGCCGATGCGGGTGATGTGAAGTGGAGTTTTTTGCCTGTGGAAAACATAGATCAAATAGAAGTGATCAAAGGCGCCTCTTCGGTATTGTTTGGCTCATCTGCCATGAACGGAGTAATCAATGTGCGAACCGCATATCCTAAGTCGACCCCTGAAACAAATATCATTTGGTTTACGGGTTGGTATGGCAATACCAAACGCGAGGAGTTGCAATGGTGGGGCAAACAATTGCAACAATTCGGAGGATTAAGCTTTAGCCACATGCAACAGGTTGGCCGTTGGGATTTGGTTGCTGCTGGAAATGTTTACCGCGATGAGGGATACCGATTGGGTGAGGACGAAAAAAGATACCGGGTGAATTTCAATACACGCTATCGTTTTGAAAAAGTAAAAGGTTTGTATGCCGGCATCAATTCGAATTTCACTTTCAGTGAAGGTGGCAATTACTTGATTTGGCAAGACGACTCATCGGGCGCCTATTTGCCAAGTGGTGGTTTGGATCCTGCAACCACAACAATCAGTTTGTATGATACACGCAGAACCAGCTTCGATCCCTTCATAACTTATGCGTCAGCTAACGGCTCCTCGCACAAGTTAAGGATGCGGTATTTCAGTTCTGATAATCGCAATAATACCAAGCAGGGTTCCTTCGCTGCATCTTATTACGCCGAATATCAATATCAACGAAAGTTGGGAGAGAATGCAACGCTCACCAGCGGAATAACCTCCACGCTTTATGACGTGAATAGCGAACTTTTTAACGACCACACCGCCTCCAACTACGCACTGTTTTTGCAAGCCGATTGGAAGCCTGGAAGATGGTCTTTCTCACTAGGTGGAAGGTTGGAGTCAAATCGAATAGATGACGATGCAAGTGAGACCTTACCCGTAATACGAAGCGGTGTGAATTTCAAGGCGGCAGAAAACACCCATCTGCGTGCTTCATACGGACAAGGATATCGTTATCCGAGTATTGCAGAGAAATACACATCCACTAGAGTCGGCAGTATTGTGATTTATCCGAATGACAGTGTAACATCC
>JBJTQS010000214.1:0-9242 GCA_046075765.1 Bacteroidota bacterium | reverse complement strand
GCTGATTTTTTTTCTAAAATGTTGATGGCATCACGGTAAGAAGAGTAATTTCCATGGATGTCCAAGACTTTGCCTCCTTCGGTTAACACAAAAACATGATCTACCAGTTTATCCATGAAATATCGATCATGTGTTACTAGCAGCAAACAACCCTCATAGCCCATTAGAAATTCCTCTAAAAGATTTAGGGTAACGATGTCCAAATCATTTGTAGGCTCATCCAGTATCAGAAAATTAGGGCTTTGAAGTAATACGGTAAGTAATTGTAGACGCCTCTTCTCGCCCCCACTTAACTTGGATACAAAGTTGTATTGAGTGGAGGGACTAAATCGGAAGTGTTCCAGGAATTTAGTGACGTTCATGTAATTCCCGTTACCCGTCTCGATGTACTCTGCGATATCACGTGCAACCTCAATCACTCTTTTGTCGGCAGGTAACTTTAATCCTTCTTGTGAAAAATAGCCAAACTTCATGGTCTCTCCTGCCTTAATCCTGCCGGCATCGGGCTTGACCAACCCCATGATCATATTCAGCAAGGTTGATTTACCGCTTCCGTTCTTACCAACGACTCCTATTTTCTCACCTCTTTTGAAAATGTGACTTAAATCGTTAATGAGTTTTCTTCCTCCAAGCTCTTTGCAAACATTCTCCAATTCAAGGATTTTGCTTCCCATGCGTGACATTTGCATGGTGATTTGCATCTTGTCCTCAACCTTGGCAGATCCAGCTTTTTTTTCCAAATCATAAAAAGAATCGATGCGGGCCTTTTGTTTTGTACTTCTTGCTTTAGGTTGTCTTCGCATCCATTCCAACTCTGTTCTCAACAGATTGTTTGCCTTGTCGATTTCCCTACCCTCACGGAATTCGCGCTCATCCTTTTTTTCTAAAAAATAGGCGTAGTCGCCTTGATAGGAATAAAGACGATCCGGAGTGAGTTCCAAAATCGTATCACAAACACCTTCTAGGAAATAACGGTCGTGTGAAATCAACAGAATCGTTTTATTCAGTTTACTTAAATAAGACTCTAACCACTCGATCATATCCAAATCAAGATGGTTGGTGGGTTCGTCCAATAACAACAAATCGGGCTCTTCAACAAGCAGCCTGGCTAAGGCAACTCTTTTCTTTTGACCACCTGAGAGTGTGCCAATCGTTTTTTCCAAATCATGGATACCAAGTTTGGATAGAATCTCCCGTGCTTTTGATTCGTGGTCCCAAGCTCCCAGGGAATCTATAAGGTCGATGGTTTCCTGTAGTTCGTTCTTATCGGCTAATTCGCCTAGATCAATTAAGAATTCATAGCGCCCCAGTGCCTTCAACACTGGTGAAGTTGATTCGAAAATGACATCCATAATTCCGGCATTAGAATCCAAGGCGGGCTCCTGCTCCAGATATCCCATGGTTACCGAATTGCGAATACTCACCTTGCCAGAGTCGGCGGTTTCTTTGCCAGCTAATATTCGTAACAAGGTTGATTTTCCAACTCCGTTGGCAGCTATGAGTGCCGACTTCTGGTTCTTCTGAAGTGAAATACTAATGCCCTCAAAAAGGGATTTTTCAGAAAACGCCTTACCGAGACCTTCGCCAGTCAAAATGTTCATGGCTCTAAGTTACGACAAGAGCCTGAATTCAGTACTATTTCCTTCTTACTCTTCTTCCATATCGTGGTGGTTTAGGCTCTTCGCCATAGCTTTCGAATCTTTTTTTACGAGAAGAATTGTGATAGGAATTTTTGCACGACAAGTGGCAGAATTTTTTGTCCGTGCGACCTCTAACGGCTTTGCCGCAAAAATTGCAAATGCATTTCATAGAAAAGCGGATTTTAAATTAAACGTTTAAGTTGGTGTGAAAATTTGTTTTATGAAAAATGTGTGTTGAGATTTGCATTGTCGAAAAGCGCTTGAACTCGGCAAAAGCACCACAGTACAAATTAATTCATTTTTCAATTAACTTTTAAAAACATTAACATGAATGCAATCAGAAACAAAGTGACGCTCATAGGTAACTTGGGTAACGATCCCGAAATGAAGGAGACCGATGGCGGATACAAACTCGCCAAAGTCTCATTGGCTACCAACGAATCCTATAAAAACAGTAAAGGTGAAAAGGTTACCGAAACCATGTGGCATAATTTAGTGGCATGGGGAAAAACAGCTGAGTTTATGACGAAATACCTCCAAAAGGGAACCGAAGTAGTTGTTGAAGGCAAGTTGATTAATCGAAACTACACCGATAAATCAGGAGTGAAGAAGTATGTTTCGGAGATACAGGTGAATGACCTGTTAATAGTCGGTTCCCGTAAGGACTGATTATTGAACACTCCCTTCCGCCCTATATTGTGGCGGAAGGGGTGTTTTCGAAAAAAGGTATGCACAAGCTGCCTCTGCGTTCCATTGGCAACGCTTTCATGGTTTGAATCACATTACTCAATTCAATGCCGGTAAAACTGAAGTCAATGCCTTTCTTTACAATCAAGTGTTTGACCGTTTTTTCAGTTGTTGGCGATGAAAGGCACTCCACCAGATTACGCTGTATCAGATGAGGGTTGCGACTTTCATTCTCAGGGATGAATCCGAAACCTTGGTAAATGCCATTAGAAAGCAAAACAAAGGATTGTTCACCATTTGACCGTCCTTTTCCATAAAACAAATCGTAGGTGATATGGCTTTTCTCATCGTTTATCATGCTCATGAACTGCCCTTGGTGTTTATCTGTATCAACATTGTGATTGAAGGGCACTGAACATAGTCTTCCATTAAGATTCCATTTCCTAACCTTATCCGATACGTGACTTATGGCATCAGGATAGCTATGAAAATGAATGGAATTTGTCCTGTAGGATTTTTTTGTGACAACAGACATCCTCCAACGCTCTTGTCGATCGATGTAATATTCTACGGCAAACTTGAGCGGTTTTGATTTTTGAGCCCTATTCAGAGGCGGCCAATAAGATCTGATTCTATGGTCTTCAAGCAGGGAGGCTATCACTGTATTTCCCGTTAATTCCCATTTCAGAAACTTGATCCATTCACCATGTCGGCTCAATACTCCGTCTTCTGAATAATCATGGGTTAGGATTCGCTTTTTGATATTCCCGGCTTTTCCAATGTATAATGGCTTTTGATACCTGTCAAGCAAATAATATACACCTGCAGTATCTGGAATAAACTGCGGTAAATTTCGTCCACCAGAAATTGGAACGGCCTTAGAATCCATTACAACATACAGATAGGTGCGTACAACAATTCAATCATAACTTGGTGTATATCTTAAATAACAACCAATTTTATTGCTCGAACATTTACGCCATCATTTATTTTCAGTTGATATACTCCTTTGGGAAGATTTGTCAAATCAATGGATCTTCTATTGACACCCTTATATACAACCAATTCATCATCATACACGATTGAGCCTTTCGTATCTGCTACAGTGATATTAGTTTTGGATGAGTTTGAAGAGGATATTTCCAAGGTAAATAACCCTGTTCCCGGATTTGGATATACTGTTAAAGCATTAAGAGCCGTATTTTGTGCTAATGATGATGTGAAATCAACGTTGATATTATCCAGATACAATGAGTTACCATATCCGGTGATATTAACGAATTTCACAATAATCTCGTTGTTGACGTAGCCACTTAAGTCTAACGTGTCTTTACGCCAATTTGATGCGTTTTGCGGAGTAAACAAGGTGGTTTGGTCTGGAACTGTGGCCAATGCCGTTCCTTGCTTCAAATAGCCAGAAGGAATGAAGGTTGCTCCGCAATCTGTTGAGATATCAATCCTTAGCGCATCTTCATAAGCTTGGGAATATCTTGCATGAGCAACGTCGAAAGTCAAGTAACCTGTATTCACATTATTCAAATCGATACGCTCGGTTAAAATTCCGTCTTCCTGTCCAGCTGCATTATAGTTGTAGTTATCCATGAAGGATGCTAATGTAGGATTGCCGTCAGCACCAGTTACTGAGGTAGACTGCACCCATGTGGTGGAATTATCAACGTTCTCTACGTTCCAGTTTACTGGCGGGAAGTTTGCCGCTTGGAATGTCTCTGTGATAGGAAGGGAATTTGCAATTCCAACTGATAAGGCAGTGTTTTGAGTTACTGTAGAGCTTCCGAAACTATTGGAAACTGTGAGTTGAATATCGTAGCTTCCAGCCGTTGAGAAGGTAATATTTGGATTTTGAGATGCAGAACTTGTACCATTAGCAAAAGTGAAACCTGTACTTGGAGTAATAACCCAATTCCAAGAAATAGGTAGGTTGGTGGAAAGGTCAGTCAGGTTTATGGTTTGTCCAACACATATATTCGTTGGATTAACGTTGAATGCTGCAACCGGTGGAGCACTTGTATCATACACGAAAATATCATCTATAGCCATGTCACTTGCGAAATCCAAACCTGTATTTCCTCTAAACCTGACATTGATGATTTGTCCATTGTACGCGGCAAGGTTCAAGGAGCCCAACTGCCATGCATTTCCAAGGTTTCCTGATAGAACAGGGTAAGCGTCCAGGATCCAATTTCCATTTACATAAATATCAGTGTGAAGCTCTCCCATATTGGCACCATATAAGTGATACCAGAACTCAAATACGGGATTGCTTGACCCAGCAAGGTTGATGCACGGTGAAACCAATATCGCCTCTTGGCTGAAACATGCGGAGGCTTCCAAGTAAACATATTTACCCGTTGCAGTTCCTGGATTATGGTCCACATCTGGTCCCGTATTGGCTGATGGAGTTACTCCAGCATTTACCCTCCAATCGATATCATCACCATCACCATTTGCCAGATTAATCCAACCATTGGTAAGCGCACATACAGTGGCGGCACAATTGTTTGCGGTTGCGCAGTTTGTTTGAGTCTCAAAATTCTCACTATATGGAAGATTAACAATAGTTCCGGAAGAAACTTGAATATTGGTGTTGGAAGTGTCATTGAATGTATTTCCATCACCAACCAAACCAGTCCATACTTGCAAGCTGTAGGAATTAGGATTGGAAAGGTTCAGCGTGCTTGTAAACGTATAATTGACAAAAGCACCTGGTGCTATGGTTCCTGTTACCACTTCAATTACAGGAGCAGCACCATTCAATGAATATGAAACAGGAATATTGCTAATGGGTGATAAGCCATCATTATCGATTCGAACGGTAACAGGAACGTTCGCCAGCCCTTGGCAACTCTGTAAGGTGTTTGGTGGGCTCACCAATTGGTTAAGTGATGCATCCAATGCAATAGGGCATGAGAAAACACCTGGTGCCTTATAAACTGCATTTGCTCTCCTGCCTTTTGTGTTATCGGGAGTTATTGCCCGGACACTGAACCACTGATCTACAGTGGGATTGGTACCAGTTACAACAGCGGAAGTAGTGGTCGAATATGCGGAAGAATCCATATACATGGTTCCCAACTTACTTACTTCGTATCCTGTGGCTCCGGGTACTGCATTCCACACGAGTCGTACGGAGTCTGGACATGCCCAATCAACAGTAATATTTGAGGGCAATCCGATGATTGAGAATGGTTCAGGACTTTGGCCTATGAAACCATTTCTTGTTACTCGAACTAGGGCTTGTCCGGTTACGTTGGCTGGTACGGTCCAATTATAGAATCGCTGTGCAGCTGGAATGGTTGCAGATGCGGTGGTCCAATTAGCTCCGTTATCTATGGAGTAATCCATGGTAAAAGTTCCTACATTACCATACGTGTCCCAACGAATGGTTTCGGTTTCACCAGGTACGAATCCTTCATATCCTATTGGATAGGTCACTTCGATTTCTTCGCTTCTGAATTCATATACCAGATAATATTTCTGAGGACCTTGTGGAACAAGAAAACCATCGATGTTAACGGTATATATTCCAGCGGCAGGGTCGTCTATGGTTACTTGCTCCATGTTGTTGAGGTCGTCAGTACCTCTAACGGCATTGGCATTAAGTGTGGTAGCATTTGGAGCAGAATTTAAGACCCAAGGTTGGAACTGGTTTGAAGTTGGATCAGAAACAACAACGTTCAAGTCGTTTACAAGGGCTTTAGCCGCCAAAGGATCTCCTTCAACATCACTCCAATAAATCATTACTCGTAACTGTTTGGTATTAGCAGGAACAGTAATGCTATGGGATGCTGAGGTACCTTGTGAAATCAAACCTGAGAAATATCGATTGTCCTCAAGTGTTGTTACGGCCCTTAGTGCATTTACCCTTCCCCATCCAAATCGGAAATCGGGTCCTGGATTTCCCAAGTCTTCAGCTGAGTTTAATAGGCAAGCTTTTAACAAAGCGCCCTCAGCATTTTGTCCGCCATATAAATCGCGGTAAGCCTGATGCAATTGGGTTAAGATTCCAGCCACACCTGGACAAGCAGCGGATGTACCTCCACCGGTTTGATATGTGTTGGGCCCGTTTGTAGAAAGCTGACCAACACCATTGGCACAAATATCAGGCTTTATCCTACCATCTTCCGATGGTCCTCGGCTTGAACTGGATTCCAATACATCCAAGTAACTTAAATTTCCGCACGCTATTACATTCTTCCCTTGCTTGTAACCACCCGTGATATTACCCCAACCACTGCCTGCTCCATAATTGCAGTTACCGGTACCGTTGTTACCACCGGAATAAACATGCATCAAAGTTGGGTTTTGGTTAAGAATTTGATCGCCGGTTTGTGTGTCTGTTGAGTAATCATTACATCCTTGAGAATAAGATGTTGAAGTTACCATTACGCCCAGTGTTTGGTTGGTTGTAGGTGAATTCAAAACGTGGTTATAACCACCGATGTCGTAAATGTAAATGAAGGCACCTGTTCCCATCCCCCTGATCGTTGGATTCAGGTTTCCAGCTCCCATCAATATTCCTGCTGTCATGTCGCCATGGGTACCTGAATTTGCAGTTGAATTAGATTGGTCAATACGGCCTGAATAATCAATGTGAGGACCCACTGGTCCGTCATCCGCCAAAGCGACAGAAACACCAGTACCATCATAATGTCTGCCCATAGGTGCATCAGAGTTGATGGCATTTGACCTATGCAATGAACGACCTTTTTCATCATCAGGCGTTGGAGGTGGCGAAACAGGTTCTAAACCATTCACAAAAGACAAGGAGGCAAAATCCATCAATTTATAGACTGGAATGCGTGCCTCGAACCATTTTCCATAATCGTAGCGTCGGATAATATTGGCTCCGTTGCCGGCAAGCGTGTTCTCTACAGCGTTAGGATCGGCCCCTTTGTGGTACCGAATCATTATATCGACAGTGCCCTCTTGTTTGATAGCCCATTGTGGTATGTTTCCCGATTTCAGATCCCT
Organism: Bacteroidota bacterium; assembly: GCA_046075765.1. Lineage (GTDB taxonomy): Bacteria > Bacteroidota > Bacteroidia > AKYH767-A > OLB10 > JALRAP01. Next base: position 1,923 of record JBJTQS010000214.1, on the reverse strand, counting down.
GTGTAATTTCCAACTCGGAGTGAATGAAACTACGGAAAAAGCAGGAACTTCGCTTAGGACTCGAAGGTTTGCGCTGATTTCAAAAGAAGCCATGTATGACTTTTCTGGAAGGTAATTGTACAGTTGGATGCCATCCAGCTCCATCGCTTTCCTTTGCTCAGCTGTTGGAATGCTTTCAAATGTGATAATTCGATAATATTTTCCATCGAAAATTTCGTTTTGATCAATTTGGGGTTTGGCGATAAATGATTCAACATTTTTTGCGGTTTGAATTTCACCTGTCTTGAATCGGATAAGACCCTGACCAGATACCGAGTTAGAGTTTTGTAGGCAAATCATCAATATTGCCACGATGAGCACTGGAAATTTGATTTTCATAAGTGTTTAGTTTGTGAGAGGCTCTAATGTAGTTCAAACTAGACACAAGAACAAATTACTTTAAAGAAAAAAGCCAACATTAACCTTGCTGTAATGGGCTGATATGCAGTATAAAACTACTGATTGTAAGCTGACAATTTCATGTCAGTACCATCAAAAACGGCATAGGTGTTATGATTGATCCATTCACCAAGATTGATATATCTGCCCTTACCGTCAATTGTCATATCCAAAGGAAGGTGCCTATGTCCAAATATCATGTAGTCGAATGTATCCTTAACCTGTAGTTGCTTGCAATATTGTACAAGCCATTCTTGGTCATCCCCAAGGTATTTTTCATCTGAATTTCCTGTTGCAATCCTGCTTCGCTTCGAGAAAAAATTGGCTAGCGGAATTCCCAGATCGGGATGCATCCATTTGAACAGCCATTGGCATATTGGATTCGCAAAAACCTTCTTGATAAACTTATAACCGTGATCACCTGGCCCCAAACCATCACCGTGAGCGATATAAAATCTTTTACCGTTAATGTTGCGAATTACGGGTTCCTTGTAAACTTGGCATCCGATTTCATTTGGAAAATAATCAAAGACCCACATGTCGTGATTACCTGTAAAATAGTGCAACTTGATCCCTTTATCTGAAATTGAGGCAAGCTTTCCCAATAATCGGGTGTAACCCTTTGGCACGGCGTGCCGGTATTCGAACCAAAAATCAAAAACATCCCCTAAAAGGTAAATCTCAGCTGCGTCGTTCTCTACCTCATCCAACCACTTTACAATCCTGGCTTCCCTCTCTTTGCTGGATTTTACAGTAGGGACACCAAGGTGAAAATCAGACAAGAAATATATTTTATGACGATTACTGTTCATCGAATGCTGGTGATGATAGTGTTTCGTAATTGGTCGAATGACAACTTTGATAGGTCTAACACAAATCGTATTTTTTCAGCAAACTTAACATTATTTAATTCCAAAGTCTTATCAATGTCTTTCGAATTAAGCAAAGGGAAATGAACTTCTGCAATTCCTTTGACTAGTGATAAAGTTAGGCCTCCCTCGTACATGAATTGACTCTTTATGTCTGGGAACACCTGGCCGATACCCTCATAAGTTCCAATGTTGAAGAAAGGCCTGATTGGTAAAGGGGTTGGATTATCAGAGGATATATGAAGCGCAACCAACCACTTACCTGACTGCCCAAGCGCCATGGGGGTGATGAATCCTCCATCTCGAACTAGCATTTGGCGACTCCACAGACCTTCCACTTCATTTCTGCCAAGGAAAATCCCATCAAATAAGTAGTCATCGGCACCACCCCAAGAGCTCATTTTAAAGTTATAATTCCTTATTGTTTCGTTGAAAAGGAATGTGCCGGCAAAAAATCGTACATCCAAACCTTTCCTCTCTTTTTTATAGCTAAAGCGATATTTGAATTCCGAGAAAAACTTGAGATGGTCATCAGCTCCGGCCAGATTAATGGAATAAGAAAAAGGATCTAGCTTCCGTCTATTAAAGTTCTCAAAACCTAGCAGACCGAAGCTTC
>JBJTQS010000213.1:0-4604 GCA_046075765.1 Bacteroidota bacterium | reverse complement strand
GCCTCGGTGACCTTCATCGTGGGATTGAAATATATGAGTAATCCGAAAAGCGCTCGTATGGGCAACCTGTTGGCAGCAGCGGGAATGACCATGGCCATCATCGGAACAATTTTCCTTTACGAAAATCCTGAAGGGCTCACCACCAGAAGCAACACCAAAATGATGTTGGTATTTGCCGCCATTGCAGTCGGTACAATTATCGGGTGGATGACAGCGAAGAAGGTTAAGATGACGAAGATGCCCGAACTGGTTTCGATGTTCAATGGCATGGGAGGAGCTTGCGCCGCCTTGATAGGATTGATGGAATTCGGACATAATGCTGGCAATACAGGTCCTGTAATTGCAGTTGTGTTAGGCATGATCATAGGAAGCGTTTCTTTTTCGGGTAGTGTAATCGCCTACTTGAAATTGAACGGAACCATGTCAAAACCCATTCGCTTGCCTTCGTACAACATGGTGAATACCGTTTTGATGATTGGCATGTTTGCATTCGGGGCCTATATGGTTTTCGCAGGCACCAAGAATGATTCACTATTGCTGTACGGACTTTTTGCAGTTGCTTTGCTCTACGGTATCATGTTCGTTATTCCTATTGGTGGCGCCGATATGCCCGTGGTAATCTCCTTGCTCAATTCATTTACCGGTCTTGCAGCCGCATTCGGCGGTTTTCTGTATGACAACAAAGTGATGCTGACTGGCGGAATTTTGGTAGGTTCGGCTGGAACACTATTGACCATTGTGATGTGCAAGGCTATGAATCGCCCCCTATTCAATGTGATTTTCGGGGCCTTCGGTGAAACAAACGCTGCTTCTGGCTCAACCACCACTACTGGAAGCATCAAAGACATTTCTGTAAGTGACACGGCCGTGTTGTTGAATTACTCGAAGAAAGTTGTTATCGTTCCAGGATATGGTTTGGCTGTGGCCCAGGCACAGCACGTGATTCATGAGTTGGAGACAATACTCGAAGGTCGTGGTGTTGAAGTAAAATATGCCATTCACCCGGTTGCTGGAAGGATGCCAGGGCACATGAACGTTCTGCTGGCGGAATCAAACGTGGATTACGGCAAACTGGTGGAAATGGAAGATATCAACCCAGAGTTCACCACCACAGATGTGGTTATTGTTGTTGGAGCCAATGACGTGGTGAACCCCGCCGCAAAGAACGATCCATCCTCCCCCATTTATGGTATGCCAATCTTGGATGTCGAAAACGCCCAACATATCATTATCAACAAAAGATCGATGAGTGCTGGTTATGCCGGAATTGACAACCCCTTGTTTTATGACCCCAAAGCGAGTATGCTTTTCGGTGATGCAAAGGATGTACTGACTAAGCTAGTAAGCGAGCTTAAGTCTCTATAATCTCAGCCTTCAATAATTTTCATGGCTTGAAAATACTATTTGATCCAAATTTGGATTAAATTGGTGTAAGAATCGCGCCTATGTCAAACGCCTCAAACCCATCCAATGTAAAGGCTATGATCAGCTTATTGGATGATCCGGACCAAGATATATTCAAACAGATAAGCTCGGAACTGATTTCTTTGGGCAATGATGTGGTACCTATGCTCGAAGAGGCATGGGAAACCTCCTTCAACCCGGTCTTGCAAGAGCGAATTGAGAACATCATCCATAAGATCCAATTTGACGGAATCAAGGATGAATTAAGAAGGTGGGCATTATCTGAAGAACAAGATTTGCTGACAGGTGCTTTATTGGTTGCCCGCTACCAATACCCAGACCTTGATGAAACAGCAGTACGAGGGGTTTTAAATCGCATCAAAAGAGATATTTGGTTGGAACTTGCGGAGTACATGACTCCACAGGAAAAAATAATGGTGATGAACAAGGTGCTATTCGAACGTGAGGGCTTTTCAGGTAACACGGCAAACTTTCATGCACCGCAAAACTCCTTTATCCATAGCGTAATCGAAACAAAAAAAGGAAATCCACTCCTGCTGTCTGCCATCTATATCATCCTTGCAAAACAATTAGATATTCCAGTTTTTGGCATCAACCTACCCGAACATTTCATTCTTGCGTACCAGGATCCTACTGGAAATGCGAAACCTACTTTCACCTACCCCCAAGCCAATATTGTTTTTTATATCAATGCTTTCAACAGAGGTTCCATTTTCCTGAAAGGCGACATCGATCAATTCTTAAGAAAATTAGGAATCAATGAGGAGAGGTCGTATTACGAACCTTGTAACAACGCACAGATTATTCGACGAATGATCCTCAATTTGTCAAACTCATGGCAAAAACTGGGAGAAACAGAAAAGGCCATTGAAGTTGCTGAGCTATTGAACCACATTCCTGAACATCACGGTCCCTCAACCGAATGATTCTTTTTATCAGCCTCCTTGGCAATTTTGAAGAAGAATAGGATCATAGAGAGCTGAAATATGCATTGCACTGCAGAAAGTACCATTAGGCCATTTTTGAATATTATCAAAAAACCAACCAGCAATAGCAAGCGAAGCAATCACAGTCAAATTGCCGATGAGCGAGTAGGCGAAAAAGGCGCGTTGCTTGGATAGGATGATTGGCAAATTGGATAAGGGTGATGCTATAAAGTTCAACATCAACCATGGCGACATGATTCTGGCATACAGTCCGGCATCTCGCCACTCATCACCAAATACCAAAGCAAAAAGATCTGGACCGAAAATCATCAGAATAAGAAAAACAGGTAAGGAAATCAGGAACAGGGTGCGCATTGTTGAGAACAACAACTTTGATATCAATAGACCATTAATGGTTTTCTCTGCAACCTCCTTGTAGAACACCATTGCCAATGAATTGCCCAGCATGTTCAATGGCGCTTGTAAGATGCGCATGGTTAATCCATAAAGCCCAGTTGACACTGATCCGAAAATGCCCGTGATCATTAAAACAACAGCCGTGCTTTGTCCAACGTCTGACAGGGCATGTATACTATTTACCTTGGGCATATCTCCATATCTACCAGCTACAACCTTCAAATCCTTAACTGGGTTGACAAGGAAATCCTTCACCCGGCCCGTGGTTGAAAAGAATGCATACAAGAAGGCGGCAAATTGCCCTAATACATTCCCTATGATTAAGCCATTAATCCCGAATCCAGTGAAGAAAACACCCAATGCGCTAGCTGAATTTGTAAGACTTTGACTTATCCGAGAGCCTGATACGACCACATAGTTTCGCATTCTAATTTGCCAGAAAGAAAATGCTTGGTATCCACCATAGAACAATGCTGTGATTGGAATGGCAAATAAGTAATTGGGATTAGCTGGAAACGCCATTAAATCGGCGATTCCATTTCTGAAAAAAACCAGGAATACAAGAACCAAGGATGAAACCGAAACCGTTATTACGGATGCCAATTGCACAAGACTTTTTGCATCACGATCCTCTGCGGGTAAACCAACAGCAAATTCATACCTGCCAGTAACCACCACACCCACCAACGAAATAAGCGTTGTAATGATAGTCAAAGCAGCAAAGTCGACTACGGGATACAACCTTGTCAATAAAGGCGAAACCAGTATAGGAATGGCCTGAGCAATGGCTGACCCGGTGAAAAGGGTCAAGATGCTTTTAACTAGGTCTTGCTGCCGGTTGAATTTACCGAACATTGGCTAAGCCGTTATTTGGCGTAGTTTACAGCTCGGGTCTCACGAATCACTGTAACCTTAACTTGACCTGGATAAGTCATTTCCGTTTGGATACGCTGGGCAATCTCAAATGAAAGTGCCTCTGTTGCCTTGTCGTCCATCTTTTCACTTTCGACAACGACACGCAACTCACGTCCAGCTTGAATAGCATAAGATTTCTCAACTCCTTTGTAAGAAAGCGCCAATGCTTCCAAATCCTTGAGTCGCTTGATATATTGCTCAACAACTTCGCGACGCGCACCTGGACGTGCACCGGAAATGGCATCACAAACCTGAATGATTGGAGAAATCATACTGGTCATTTCTATTTCATCGTGGTGAGCTCCGATAGCGTTGCAAACCTCGGGGTTTTCCTTATGCTTTTCAGCAAGCTTCATTCCTAAAATCGCGTGCGGCAATTCCGGCTCATCATCTGGAACCTTACCGATGTCGTGTAACAACCCGGCGCGTTTTGCAAGCTTAACATTCAACCCTAATTCACCCGCCATGATAGCACATAGATTAGCTACTTCGCGGGAGTGCTGCAATAGATTCTGACCATAAGAAGATCTGTATTTCATACGACCCACCATGCGAATCAATTCAGGAGACAGTCCATGAATACCCAAATCGATGGTGGTTCTTTTACCAATCTCCACAATCTCTTCTTCCAGCTGCCTCTTGACTTTGGTAACAACTTCTTCGATGCGCGCAGGGTGAATCCTACCATCGGTTACCAATTGATGAAGTGCCAGTCGAGCCAATTCTCTACGGACTGGAGTTGAAATCATAGTTGATGATACCCCCGAGGCTATCATCCTTTCCGGATTCGATCCAGTCCGTAGGGAATTGGCTCGACTGGCACTTCATCAATTGGTAACCGATGGTAGGATTCACCCTGCGCGCATCGAAGAAGTTGTTACCAAAGTCAAGAGGCAGCTGGAAGAAGAGATTGTGGAGATT
>JBJTQS010000212.1:0-3085 GCA_046075765.1 Bacteroidota bacterium | reverse complement strand
GGCCGCCAAAAAATACTTTATTCCAAAGCTGAAAAAGCAGGTGTTGAAGTAAGGTTTTTGTATTCGGGTGGATTTTCATTGGCGCTTGCCAAACCAGTTTACCTATACATTCTGTATCCCACCGATTTCAGGGGTGAATACGAAGTGGTTATCGAGAAATACGACCCTGACAAACATTTCGTAGATAACATTTATGGTCGCGCCCCATCTACCAGCGGGTTCGATGGAATAAAGCCATACCCCGGTGCATATGCCAAAACAGGCTTGTCGTTCGAATATGGCTCAAATTCGAGTAGTATCAAATGTTTGGAAGCAGGCGTTTGCTTTGACGCATATGCCAAGGAAATACCAATTATGGCATACTCCGACAATAGTGCGTATTACATGAATGTTTATTTGAACCTGGTCTTTGGCAGACGCTGGTAACACAACCATGGAACAAAATATTTCTGATAAAACTTTAGGGAGTTCAGGTTTACGAAAACCATCATGGCTAAGGGTAAAATTACCTGTAGGTGAAGAATACCGCAAGGTACGTGGATTGGTAGATGGATACAAGCTACACACCATCTGCGAAAGCGGAAACTGTCCGAACATGGGTGAATGCTGGGGTGCTGGCACTGCCACTTTCATGATATTAGGAAACGTTTGCACCCGCTCATGCGGATTTTGTGCGGTTGCCACCGGAAGGCCCTCTGCAGTTGATTTGAAAGAGCCGGAGCGGGTGGCTGAGTCTGTACGTTTGATGCAAGTGAAACATTGCGTTATCACCTCGGTTGATCGTGATGATTTGAAAGATGGCGGGGCCTCTGTTTGGGTGGAAACCATTCGCGCCATAAGAAGAGAATGTCCGGGCACCACTATGGAAACCCTGATACCCGATTTTCAAGGCAACTGGGACAATTTGCAAATGGTAATTAACGAAAAACCTGAAGTTATTTCCCATAATTTGGAGACAGTTCGACGACTAACTAAACAAGTTCGCATACAAGCCAAATACGACCGAAGTTTGGAAGTTCTGAAACGCATTTCTGATGCAGGTGTGAATTCCAAGTCAGGCATTATGCTTGGACTGGGTGAAACAAAAGATGAAACATTGGAATCGATGCAAGACCTGAGAAACTCCGGTGTTTCAATTCTAACTCTTGGACAATATCTACAGCCCACGCGCGAACATTTGCCTGTTGCCGAGTTTATACATCCGGATTTGTTTGAAGAGTTCAAGCAAACCGGACTGGAAATGGGTTTCCGGTATGTAGAAAGCGGACCATTGGTACGCTCTTCGTATCACGCAGAACGACACATTTCCTGAGCATGACAAAAAAAACACGGGTTGCCATAAACGGCTTTGGCCGAATCGGAAGAGTCACATTCAAAAACTTGATTCGTCGGGATGATATTGAAGTTGTTGCTATCAACGATCTAACCGATAGCCACACCTTGGCTCACTTGCTCAAATACGATTCCATTCATGGTAGATTCCCGTTCGACGTGACCGCCGACACCAATTCAATTTCCACTAAGGGAATCAGAGTTCCTGTTTTCGCAGAGAAAGACCCCACCCTTTTACCATGGGGCCAACTGCAAGTGGATGTAGTGTTGGAATGCACTGGGAGATTTACTGATAGCACAAGTGCCTCAATGCATCTGACTGCAGGAGCTAAAAAAGTGATTTTATCCGCACCAGCCAAAGATGCCATGAAAACAGTGGTTTTAGGAGTAAATGACCACTTGTTAACGAAGGATGATTTGGTGATTTCAAATGCCTCATGCACCACCAACAACGCGGCCCCCATGATCATGATATTGGATGAAGCCTTTGGTGTTGAAAGTGCGTATGTCACCACGGTGCATGCCTACACCGGAGACCAAAACTTGCACGATTCTCCACACAAAGATTTACGAAGGGCAAGAGCAGCTGCCGTGTCCATCATTCCCACCACCACTGGCGCTGCTAAAGCTATTACCGAGGTGTTTCCTCACATGAAAGGAAAAGTGGGTGGAGCGGGAATTCGCGTACCCGTACCCGACGGATCGCTTACAGACATCACCTGTGTAGTTAGAACAACCACCGATACGGAAAGCATTAACAAACTATTCAAATCTGCATCTGAGGGCAGCTTGAAAGGCATTTTGGAATATACGGAAGACCCTGTGGTTTCCATCGACATCATTAGCAACCCTCATTCGTGCATTTTTGACGCCGGATTAACCTCCGTTATTGGCAATATGGTTAAAGTTGTAGGTTGGTATGATAATGAGGCCGGTTATTCTGCTCGACTGACCGAATTGATCGTCAAGGTCTCCAATCTGTAAGGGGCAATAATCCCTTTCAAAACACGTTTCTTTTATTCACAAACCCCTGTTGATACCACCTAGGATGTGGCAACATGCTTTTACTCTATTTGAATAACTTTAGGGGTTTAAGACTAAGTAAGAATCATGGCTGGAAAAACAAATCGACTGAAGAACCCCGTTCCGACAGAGGAAACGGTTGTTTTGGAGATTGAAAAAAACGAGACTGAAAAAGAGACGGAATCCGAAAAACCGAAGGAGCCAAGGAGTCGTACGCCAAAAAAGGAAAAAAAAACCAAGGAGCAGATTTTTGAAACTCCAGGGTTTGTGCAACAAATCGGAAGTTATGTTGGCGATCGGAAATTCCAAAAGTTCAGTGGGCTTTTCCTGACATTGGTTTCCATTTACCTGGTAATTGCTTTCACTTCATTCTTTTTCACATGGCGTGCCGATCATGATTTGGTGAGCGGCTCCTTGATGGAGTTGTTGTCAAGACAAGACCTCAAAGTTGAAAACTGGCTCGGAAAATTCGGAGCCATATTGTCTCATTTATTCATCAGCCGTTGGTTTGGGGTGGCAGCCTTTGCAATACCGTTCATCGCTTTTTTGGGTGGATTTAGAATTCTTTTTAAAGTGGACCTACTGCCATTCGGCAAAACATTGCGTTATGCCTTTTTCGGCTTTGTATTTACTGCAGCTTTGTTCGGATTCCTATTCTTCTCCAATAGCGATATGCTATTCATGGCAGGTTCTTTTGGTTATGGAATCAACAAATGGTTGCTTGCAACCT
>JBJTQS010000211.1:0-10887 GCA_046075765.1 Bacteroidota bacterium | reverse complement strand
CTCAATTGCGAAGCATATCTGCCGACTGTTTCATCCAAGGCAGGGTCATCCACACCAGTGATGTTCAACAAATCATCTTCAGTCGTTTTTTTATTGGGCATGAACTGAAGCAAACTGTGGTCGTAAATATTGTAAACGCCTTTGAATGTACTGCCCATGCTGATGGGCCAACTCAGAGGACGAACTTTGATGTTGAGTTTTTCTTCGATTTCATCAAGAAGGTCGAACGGATTTTTGCCTTCCCGATCGAGTTTGTTCACGAATATTATCACTGGAGTGTTACGCATTCGGCAAACACCCATCAGCTTTTCTGTTTGTTCTTCGACTCCTTTCACACAATCGATCACCAGGATTACGCTATCTACCGCAGTCAATGTACGGTATGTATCTTCTGCAAAATCCTTGTGACCTGGTGTATCGAGCAGGTTGATGCTCAACCCACGGTAGTCAAAATTCATTACCGATGTTGCCACAGATATACCGCGCTGCTTCTCGATTTCCATGAAATCGGAAGTGGCGGTCTTACTGATTTTGTTGGATTTTACAGCGCCCGCTACTTGGATGGCTCCCCCGAATAGGAGGAACTTTTCTGTTAGCGTTGTTTTACCGGCATCGGGGTGACTGATGATGGCGAAGGTGCGTCGTTTGCTTATTTCTTCGGAAAGTGACATGTTCGATGTTGAAATAGGAATCTAAAAGCGGACCCAAACAGTCCATTGCGCTTTCTCCCAAATTCAATGCAAAGTTAAGGAATTGCCACTCTATTTCATGCCCCCAGGCCGTAGCGGCTTCTCAGTACATTCAAATGATGAAGTTCGTGGCCGGCAACAACTACGCCGATCATTTCTGCAGAGAAAAGGTGGCCATTGGCGATTCCGGTTCGCGAAAGCATTTCTGAGGTGAAATTCTGAAATAGGGCTAAAGTTGATCGGCGAACAGCCATGTAATCCTCCAACAATGAGGCAACGGTTCGTATTGCGGCGCCGCTGTTGGGAGTATATTCATTCTCATCGAAACCTGGCAACGGGGTGGAGTCGTTTCTTGCCAAACGTAAAGCACGGTATGAGAAAATTCGTTCACAATCGATGATGTGTAATATAACTTCTGCCACAGTCCATTTTCCATCCGCGTAAGCGAAACCAAGAGTTGTTGGATTTAAGTTTGCAATCAAGCTGGCAGTAGCGGACATTTGATCCGACAGCGCAACAAGGAAATGGGTGTCAGCTAATGATTCAAAATAACCAGCGTACCAGTCAGGAACCGGATTTCCGAATCGATCCAAAACGGAGCTGCTCACCTGCCGAATTCCTTTACCCAGGCATTGTATCCGCCAAGCATATTGTAAACTTCCACAAATCCCTTCTTCTTCATCATATCCATGGCATCAGCGCTTCTGCCTCCTGAAGCACAATAAACAAAAACGGGTTTTGTTTTATCGAGTTGAGCAAGTTTACTTTCGAAATTATCATCAAAGAAATCCAAGTTGACCGAACCTTTAATGGAGCCTTTGGCGATTTCACCAGGAGTACGAACGTCCAACAAAGTGCCTTTCCCAGCTGAAATGAGTTTTGAGAATTCCTTAACAGAAACATCTTTCGCTGTCTTATTTTGTGCAAAGGAGATTTGAGCTACGAATAATAGCAATAGCGCGATAAATCCTGATTTTCTCATGTTTTTTGTTTTTGGTTTTTATTTATGAATGAGCAATCCTGAAGTGTAGCGTGATCAATTCACTAGTAAAACAAAATTTCCAATCTAATATCGAAATTTTTAAGGAATCAAATTAAGCCAATTATCATGATTTGCATCATCCTCAAAGATAGTGCATGGCGCTATAATTGTGAAAAATGCAATAACCATGTCAATCAAAACCAAGCGCAAATCGACCAAAACCAAATCCGATTTGGATTTCATCAGCCATGCTGAAAACCTGCTCATCGAAAAGGAAAAAAGGTACCAAAGAACTATTCGCGGACCACAGGTTGAAAAACTCACCACCTTGAAAGAGACCAAAAAAAGAGGAAAGAGGAAATAACCTCAATTGGATTTCAGTTAGTTAGCGAATAGAAGCTTAGTTTGTCCTGTTTGCATTATAATATGTTAAATAGAAATTAGCTCGATAGGATAAAATCGACTGCTTCGACATGTCCATTCGCCAATAGATGCTCCCTGATTTCTTGGTATTTCCCACGGTTGCTAACCGAGGAAAGGATAAAGATGGAACCTGGGGGAGGTATGCGGGTGTAGTGTATGACGGGTTTATCATCGACTACATCTTTGTCGACCACATCGATAAAACCGTGGATGCGTGTACCGGCTTGTTCCAACATTTTTGCTTTCTGTCTTGAAAACTTCCCACCTCCCCAAATGAAAATTGGTTTATCTGGTCGCACATTCATTCTTAGCCACCTTTGTAGAAATGGTATTCGTGCCGATTCAAATGACTCGCGTGAATAGTTCGGATGGTTGCGAGACAATCGGGTAGGGAAGTCGTTCCAACAAATAACTTCCTCATTAATCTTCTCCATAATCACACCAGCATCCATCCAACGCAACCACAATTCGTAATCTTCAGGTACTGCATCGGTGCTGTATCCTCCATAAAGTTCAACTAGCTCCCTTCTAAACATGACACTTGGATGGGCAAAGGGAGAATCGATGAAACGAAAATTGCGAATATCCTCAGGCTTGATGAGTTTATTGATCTGCTCGACGTAGTAGGCCATGCCTTCGTTTGACTCATCTCCTTGATGTCTTACCATTCCAGCAACCAAACCAACCGAAGGATTCGCGTCTAGATACGCAGCTTGCTTTTCCATTCTACCTGGAAGGCAAATATCATCGGCATCCATACGAGCAATGTATTGACCTGAACACCATTTAAGCCCCGTGTTCAAGGCATGTGCAATTCCGATATTAGGTTCGTGGGCCAACCTGATCCTATGATGAATTCGATACTTAGAGGCAACCAAATCATAGGCGCCGTCATTTGATCCATTATCAACCAATACCACTTCGAATTCAGGACCTGATTGGCTCAACACGGATTCTATGCAATCTAAAATGCGATTGCCTGGATTGTAAAACGGTATCAGGAAAGAGACTTGTGGTTTCATCGTACCACAAGTATAGGCAAAAGCCCTTTGATGTGGAATCACTATATTTGTGACATATTTAGACAACTTTGACATTTCGCGATTTTAATTTCACTCCTGAACTTTTGGATGGGGTGCTTTCCATGGGCTTCGACAAGCCTACTCCAATACAAGAGCAATCCATCCCACTGGTACTTGAAGGTAAAGACCTGATTGCATGCGCTCAAACTGGTACTGGTAAGACAGCAGCCTATGTGCTGCCTTTGATAGAAAAGGCTATGCGTCATGGAACAGGCCATGTGCAAACATTGGTGCTTTGTCCTACACGAGAGCTAGCCGTTCAAATTGATCAGCAGGTAGAGGCTTTGGGATATTTTTCAGGAATAGGCTCCATTGCTGTTTATGGTGGTGGTGATGGCGTCACATATGAACAGCAGAAAAAGGCCATACGGGAAGGCATAGACATCGTGATCGCCACTCCAGGCAGATTGATTTCCTTTCTTGCAACGGGTGATGTTAAATTCGACCAATTGAAGCATTTGGTATTGGATGAGGCAGATAGGATGCTCGACATGGGTTTCTATGATGATATCATGCGTATAGTCAGTTATCTGCCCAAAGAGCGTCAAACAGTTTTGTTTTCCGCAACCATGCCTCCTAAGATTAGGACATTGGCTGGCCGTTTACTGAACAACCCGGAGCAAATCAACATCGCAATATCAAAACCTGCGGAAGGGATCGTTCAGCAATGCTATATGGTGGATGACGGACACAAGTTGGATTTAATTTCCCGTATTCTTCGTGAAGGCGGTTTTGGCAGCATCATCATTTTCGCATCCACCAAGGAGAAAGTGAAAAAGTTGGACAGCGCGATGCGTAAAGCAGGTTTTGGATGTCATGCTTTTCATTCGGATTTGGAACAACGCGAGCGCGAAGAAATCATGCGTTCATTCAAGAATAGGCAAATCAATATGATCATTGGTACAGATGTGCTTTCTCGTGGTATCGATGTGGAAGGGATTGATTTGGTTGTAAACTACGATGTGCCACCCGATCCAGAGGATTATGTGCATCGAATCGGAAGAACAGCACGAGCTGAAAGAACCGGCACGGCTATCACATTCGTAAATAACGACGACATGAATCGCTTTCGAAGGATCGAGGAGCTCATCGGTAGGGAAGTGGATCGAGTGCCGAACCCTGATGGCATTCCTGCAATGCAAGCATCAGCCAGAAGCCACCACCGCAACCATCGACCTGGTTCTGGAAACAATCGCAAAGGTGGTGGTTCAAATCACCGAAACAAACGCAGGAGTCCAAGCTCGGGCACAGGCAACACAGCGTCTAAAAATAGTTGATTACTTTTCTCTCTAAATCTCGGTTATGTCCGAGGCAACAATCCAACCTTCGTTTCCATTGGCCAACCTGATTTTTTTCCAGGCTTCCAATGCATCAACCACGGTTACTTTGGTTCCTGAATGCAACATGAATAGGTTGGCTCCATCATCAGTTGGAGCACCTTTTACGTAGGTGGCATCGGTTGTTATGATAGCTCCTTTGTTCTCATGCATGTGGTTGTTGTGATTTTCAACTAATGCCCATGAAATGAGTCCAACCAGCAAAGTTGTGCCGAATAGATAAAACGACCACCTTCTGATCTTGGTGTTTTTTAGAAACAGATAAGTAGCGAAAAACAGAGTGGCCAACCACAGCAGTGTTATGGTCCATACTGCTTTGCCGAATATGGTGCCGCTGTAGGCGAAGTCTCGCCACCATTGCTGGTAGAATAATACCGGACTGGGATCAATCTTATCTACGGTAGAAAGGTAGGCCATTCGCAAATTATGTTCTGCATCGGGCTCGTTCGGACTTAAAAGCAAAGCTCTCTCATAATGCAAAATGGCTTGCGCAATTTGACCTGTACGGTAATAGGCGTTGCCTGTATTATACTCTAACTCAAAAGAACGATAACCATCCTTGAGCAGTGAATCATAAAGAGCCAGTGCAGCAGAATAATTCTGACTTTTGTATAATTCATTTGCCTGCTTTAATGTTGCCGTACCTGTTTTTAGCTCCGCATTCGCTTTGAAACCAAGGAAGCAGAATAGCAATATCCAAATGAAAACGAATTTATGCCAGTTCCTTTTCAGCATCGGTAATGGTTTTTACGGTTTCTTCATAAATGCTGCGTGGGTTAGTACCAGCAGCTGATCCTGCATAACGAGCGAACTCACAGGTGTCGAGTATCCTGATAATGGCATTTGAGAGCTCTGTAGTTGCACCCGAGTTTTGCAGAGCTGATACAACTTGCTCTTTGTTCAATTCGGCAGTTTGTATTCCTAACTTGTCGCTCAAATAAGTCCAAATGGCCTTTCCTGTTTCTTCATAAAAGCCATTCAATTCGTTCTTGTCCAATAATTTTTCAGCAGTCTTGAGCCGCTTTATAGCCATTGAATTGGCTTGTTTGCTCCGATAGGCAACGGCATCGGCACGAAGCCTGATTTGTTTCCTTTTGAATACGCCCAGAAACACCATGGCTCCTAATGGTAAAATAGCTAACAAATAAAAGGTCCAAGATCCGTAGAACGAGCTTCGTCCTTGACTTAATACAGCATCTCCTGTTTTTATGAATCGTATGTCGCGGCCAAGTATGCGGAAATCATTTTTCCCTCCTGATGCAGCTACAGCACTTCCATCTCCTTTACCTTTTTCAACTTGAAGTTTAAGAGTGGGGGAGGAGAGCGTGATGTATGTGGATTTTTCAGGATTGAAATAGGTGAACTCTACCTTGCCTAAATCGAAATTGCCGGGTATTCGAGGAATCAGCAGATGCTCGAAGGTCCTTGTTCCTGCACTGCCTTTTGCGTTCGTGGAGATGTTGTCTTGTATCTTGGGTTCGTAGGATTCAATGTCGGATGGTATTTCTCCAACAGGTGATTCAATCAACTTCAAATTTCCCTTACCGTTTATCTTAACTCGCAAGTTAACCGCATCGTTGGACTTTATTTTTTCCCGGTCTAAAATAGTTTCCATTGAAAAATCTCCAACAGCACCTTTGAAGGAGGCAGGAGCACCTGAAGGAAGATCTTTGACAGTTATTTTTATTGGGTCACTCTTTATGGAATAAGGAACATCCCTTACACCTCCGGAGCCAAAGAAAGGATCGTTGAAAAAAGGATCATTGAAGATATCGAATGGATTGTTTGACCTGTTTCGATTTACGCGTATCCTGGCCACGCATTCACCAAGCATTTGGTCTATAGTTAGTGTACCAGATTGCTGGGGATACAAGACTACTTTTTTGATTTCACCAACTTGAAAAGGTGTGCCATTCACATTTTCCTGATACATGTTCATTTGCTTTGGCATTTCGATATCCTGACTCCAGAATCCCGAAAAAGATGGCATTTTGTTCACGGTGTAATTTACAACGGGCACATTGGCATACAGCTTGAAGGTGGCTACCACTGCCTCGCCTTTATACACTTGCTTTTTATCGACACTGACGCGGATGAATACACTGCCAGAAGATACATTCCCTCCTTGTGATTGACCGCCCTGGCCTCCTTGGTTACTTTGTCCACCAGCGGTTACCGTGATTGTAACAACATTGGATTGGATGTTTTTGCCCCCACTGTTGATGGATGCCGGACCAATTTTGAATGTACCTGTTTTCTTGGGTTGTAAAATATAACTGTAAGATACCGACTGGGAAAATGCACCATTGATGATCTGCATGCTGGTGGACTGGTTTGGGCCCGATAGCACCATGAAGTCGCTGAAATTGGGAGGCGTGAAGGAGGATGCAGAACCGTTCAAGGTAAAGGTCGCTTGAAACTGTTCATCTACTCCAACATTGTTTCTGTTAACAGAAGCGGTTAAGGATTGGCCATAAGAATCAACGGGCGTCCCAATAAGGGACAACATGACGAAAAGCATAAATAATGCATGCCAGCATTTCACGGATACGAATAAATTGGAAAACCGGTTTTTCATTTTACCACTGTTTATCGATTTTGATTCGTTCACCTTCTTTACGATTCATCTTTTTTTGAAGCTCCTTTTCGTCATTCTGCAAGGCTTTCAACATACGCTCTGCCTCTTCCTTACTCAAACGCTTGTCCTGTTTTGCGTTTTGTCCTTGTTGTTTATCCTTGTTTTCTTGTCCTTCCTTACCTTCTTGCTTTTGTTGGTCCTGCTTGTCCTGCTTGTCTTTTCCGTCCTGTTCCTCTTGTTTCTGTTTATCCTTTTGATTGTCTTTGTTATCGCCGTTTTTTTGCTGCTGATTCTCTTTTTTATCCTTTTTCTGGTCTTTGTTCTGTTGGTTCTTCTGATCCTGCTGTTGGGCTTGGAGTTTTGATTGGGCGTAAGCGAGGTTATAACGAGTATCTGAGTCATTTGGGTTCAACTTTAATGACTGCTTGTATGCATCTACAGCTTCTTGGTATTTCTGTTGCTTCAAAAGGCTGTTTCCTAGATTATGCAGGCTTTTTGATTTTTGTATGGGAGTAGTAGCCTGTTGGCTGGCTTCCCGGTATTGCTTTTCAGCTTCAGCAGCTCGATCCTGTTTGTAAATGGAGTTTCCTAAGTTGTAATTGCCTCCAAAGGATTTTGAATCAATTTCAACAGCTTTCCGGTACTGTGTTTCCGCATCCGAAAATCTATCGGATTCGTAACTCTTGTTTCCCGATTTCAATTCATTCCTATTGTTTTGACAAAATCCGGCAATGGGATATAGCAAACCCATAAAGCAGGTAAGTAACACGGATTTGATAAACAACGTACTTTTCATTTTACTTTTTTGTGTTTTCTCCGAATAAATTCAGTTTACTCCACCATCTGTTTTTTTGGTTTGATATGAACGGTTCAATGAGTAGGACTATCAAAGCCAGCCCCAGGAACCAGCCGAACTGCTCATCATAGATGGTGAACATCTTGGATGAGAATTCCTTTTTTTCCATTGCGTCAAGCACTTTCAGTATGACACTCATTCCATCATCACCTGAAGTTGCTCTTACATATTTACCTTTTCCAGCATCAGCAATTTGTTGAAGCGTTACATCATCCAATTTTGAAATAACCGTGGTGCCATTGCCATCGGCTATGAAATTCCCTCTTCCGTCAGGAACCGGTGCACCTTGCGGCGATCCCATTCCGATGGTATGAACAACCATGCCTTTGCTGAAAGCGGTTTTAGCCGCTTCAACGGCATCGTCTTCGTGGTTCTCACCATCAGTAATAACGACAATCGCAGCTGATTTGGTAGATGAGTCGCCTACGGCATCCATACATTTTTCAATTGCTGCACCTATTGCTGTTCCTTGAACAGGCACCATTCCTGTGCTGATATTAGATAGGAACAACTTAGCGGCTCCGTAATCAGTTGTAATGGGTAATTGAATAAAAGCTTGTCCTGCAAATACCACGATGCCAATTCGGTCTCCTTGAAGTTTGTCGATAAGCCTATAAATCGCTTGGGTACTCCGCTCCAATCGGGTGGGAGAGATGTCTTTAGCGTTCATGGAATTGGACACGTCTAATGCCACAATCACATCAACGCCTTTTCTTTTCACTTCTTCCAAACCTGAACCCAATTGAGGTCTTATGGCAGCAGTGATCACGCATGCCAATGCCAATAGCATAAGTCCGAATTTCCAGCGCTTTTTATATTGAGATGTGCTTTCGGTCAATCTGCTGAATGTTGATTCATCAGCGAACTTGGTTACAAGTTTTTTTATCCGATATGACATGTAAATGGCTATACCCACCAGCACCGGTATTAGCAGGTACAGGTAAATCAAATCCATATTGGCTATTCTAAACATATCAGGATGGTATTCTTCTGAAAATGGTTAATCTAAGCAAAAACTCCAAGGCCAATAAGATTACCGAGGCAATGGCAAATGGCATAAACTCTTCAGTATAACGTCTGAACTCGGTTACTTCAACTTTGGTTTTCTCCAGTTTATCAATTTCCTTATAAATGGCATCTAACTTTTTGTTGTCGGTGGCTCTGAAGTATTTTCCGTCGGTGGTGGCTGAAATTTTCTTCAATACCGGTTCATCAATCCTGACTTCTACATTTTGGTATTGAACGCCGAATGGCGTTTGGAAAGGGAATGGAGCAGTTCCGTTCCTACCCACACCAATCGTGTAAACACGAATGCCGAATGCTTGGGCGATTTCTCCTGCTGTTTCTGGTGATACAGATCCTACGTTGTTTTCACCGTCTGTAAGCAGGATAATCACTTTACTTTTCGTTGGACTATCCTTGCTTCGTGTTACGGCAGTGGCAAGTCCTTCGCCAATGGCAGTTCCATCGCTAAGCATCCCGCTTTTCAACCCGTCCATCATATTCAGTAAAACCGAATGATCACTGGTAATTGGACATTGTGTAAAACTCTCTCCCGAGAATACAACCAATCCTATCAGGTCGTTGTTCCTGCCTTTTATGAATTCCTGTGCCACTTTCTTGGCCGCCTCAATCCTGTTAGGTCTAAGATCTTCCGCCATCATACTTCCAGAAACATCCAGTGCCAAAACAATTGAAATGCCTTCCGATGTAACATTACTGCCGCTGGATGCCGACCTTGGTCGAGCCAGGCCGATAATGATGCACACCAATGCTAACATCCTGATGAATTTTGGCAACCAGTTAAATCTCTTTCTCCAAGTGACAGGTGTTTTTTTGAATGATGATGTGTTGGGGAAAGGAATCGCGATAATCTTTTTCTTGAAATAAGTAAATTCAAGTACTATTAGTACCGGTATCAGCAGCAGCAGATACAGCATCGATGGATATGCAAATTCTATTCCGGCCATCATGCACTTTTTTCCAATAATTCGTTTTTGCCGTCCTTGTTTTCTTGGATGAACCTTCGCGTAACATCCATACAACGGATATTCTCATCGCCATGGGGAACACCTTTGGCGAATTTGACCATATCGGCTAATCTTAGGACATATCCAATGCCATCAACTTCATTGGATGGAATGAAGGTCAAAACCAAAATCTCATCGGTCGTCATTTCCAACGCTCCAACTTCCCATCTATCCGATATATAGGATCTTAAAATATCGGTCAATTCAGTATGATATTGGCGGTATTGACCATTTTGCCACAATTGCTTTTTGTTCAATTCGTCTAAAGCCATTAAGGCTTTTTCGTGACAAGGAATTGAAGGCGCTTGAGTTAAAGCCGGTGTATTGCTTTTTAGTTTCGAGCCGTATTTTTTCCAAAGAATAAATCCAACAAAAGCCGCTATCGCCAAAATAATCCATCCTATGTGATCCCAAATTGAAAAGGGCACAGCCTCAATGTTCTTGATGTCTTTTATGGATTTGGTTGTGTCAACGGGCACACTTTGAACCGAAATCAACAGCGGTTGTGTAAATAGCGATGATGTATCAGTAGATTTTGGTCCTAAAAACAAGATTTCGAAAGGCAATATCACTTGGTATCCCGAATCAAATCCGGTAATTATGAATGATTGGGTTAGCGTGAGGGGCTCTCCTTCTTTTCTAATGGTATCTATGGGTAGCCGTTCAACAACTTCCAGATTGGAGAATGTATCAGCAACAGCTGGAAAGACCACCTTTGATTTTGTATTTCCTTGATACGATATTTTCAGTTTTACCTGCTGCCCTAAAAGGATGGCGTTTGTATCCAATCGCGCAAATACTGAATCGGGAACAGGGGTGGCCATGGATACGGTATCCAATAGAATAAAGCACAAAAATGAAAGCAACAGAGTCCTCATGGCTTTTTGTCTCTTCTTTTAAACAGATCCAC
>JBJTQS010000210.1:0-9935 GCA_046075765.1 Bacteroidota bacterium | reverse complement strand
CTTGTATTTTCAATACACCATCCAAGATTTGCTCAGGTCGAGGTGGACAACCAGGAACATAAACATCCGCAGGAATGATGCGATCAATACCTTGCAGTACGCTATAGGTGTCGAATATACCACCGCTGGAGGCACATGCGCCAACAGATAGTACCCAACGGGGCTCGGCCATTTGCTCGTAAACTTGTCGAAGTACCGGACCCATTTTTTTTGAAATGGTACCCATCACCATCAATAAATCCGCTTGGCGCGGAGAGAAACTGAGACGCTCAGAACCAAAACGGGCGAAATCATAGTGTGCGCCCATGGTAGCCATGAACTCGATACCACAACAAGATGTGGCAAATGGCAATGGCCAAAGTGAATTCTTGCGGGCCATCCCCACCATTTTATCTAAACTGGTGGCAAAGAAACCGGGACCTTCGAATCCTTCTGGGGCTTTAACTACATCTACCATTGCTACAGGTCCTTAACAGCTGACTGAATTAATTATTCCCATTTGAGGGCTCCTTTTTTGATGATATAAAAGAAACCGAGCATGAAGAGACAAATAAATACGATCATCTCGAGGAAGCCGAACAGACCGAGCTTCATGAAATTCACCGCCCAAGGATACATGAAGATCACCTCAACATCGAATAACACAAAGAGGATGGCCACCAAAAGGTATTTGATTGAAAACGGAATGCGGGAATTGCCTTGTGGCTCAATGCCGCACTCGAAGGTATCCAACTTAACATCGGACTTCCTTTTAGGTCCTAATAAATGCGTTGCGAAGATGGTGGTCAACACAAAACCGATGGCCACCACGAACATGATCGCAATCGGGAAGTAATCGGCAGGCACACTTAAAATCAACATACTTATATCAGTCTCTCAAACATTCTGTTTATCAGATATGTTTTGTCGCGCGCAAATTTACATTTTTTTGTTGCTGACTCAACCAAACTTGAAGACCCAGAAAACCACAACATATCAACAACCACAGCATAAAGCCCTCAAAACATTAGCCTCCGAGCAATTGTTATTTGGGTAATTTTGCATCAACCCTTACTTTCAATTTGATTATTAGCATGTTGTGGTCAATCTGCTGATCATCACCAGCTAAACACCTCTTTTAAATGGCAAAAAAAGTTCTCATCATTGGCTCTGGACTTGGGTCATTGGCAACCGCCTTGCGCCTCACCTCCAAAGGCTATGAAGTTGAAATCGTTGAAAAATTCCATCGGCCCGGGGGTCGACTTAATATCATTGAAAAGGATGGTTTCTCATTTGATATGGGTCCCTCCTTTTTCTCTATGAGCTACGAATTCACCGAGCTTTTCAAATCGTGTGGTGTTCAAAATCCGCTGAAATTGAATGAATTGAATCCGCTTTATGCCGTTTATTTCGAAGGCCGCGAAAAGCCGTTCATGATTCATAAGGACTTAGCCAAGTTGGCGAAGGAGTTCGAGGGGATTGAGCCGGATATGGAACGCAAGACGCGCGAGTATTTGGAGGCAGCCGGCAAGATTTTCCACGACACCGAAAACATCGTTATCAAGCGAAATTTCAACGGGTCGGCCGATTACCTGATGCAACTCTCCCGAGTGCCTTGGAAGCACGCGCCCAAGATGTTCCGTTCCATGTGGAAAGAGCTCGATAGCAGATTCGATTCTCAAGAAGTTAAAGTGATCTTTTCGTTGGTAGCCTTTTTCCTGGGCTCTACGCCATTTCAAACCCCTGCTGTTTACAGTCTATTGAATTATACGGAGTTGATTCACGATGGCTATTGGAATGTGCAAGGTGGCATGTACCAGATTGTTACCAAAATCAAGGAGATCCTAGACACGCGTGGCGTGAAATTCCACTTCAATACTGAAATCGTCAAGGTTCACCAATCCGGCTCTAGGGTTACTGGATTTGAGGATGCCAATGGTAAAATCTGGACCGCCGATGTTTACGTCTCCAATTCCGATGCAGCCGCATTCCGTGGCAAGGTGTTAAATAGAAAGAAGTTCGACACTCCTAAATTGGATGCCATGGATTGGACCCTATCCCCTTTCACCATTTATTTGGGGGTCAAAGGTCGCTTGGAAAACCTGAAACATCACAACTATTTCTTGGGCAATAATTTCGAAGACTACGCGTCTACCATATTCAAGACTTCTGTTAGTCCGAAAAAGCCATATTACTATGTAAATGTGAGTTCCCGTTCAAATCCCGAGTCGGCACCCGATGGATGCGAAAACCTGTTCATCCTTTGTCCGATGCCCGATTTGCGTTACAAACCCGATTGGTCTGATTCCGAAGATTTGGCTGACAACATCATTGCCGACCTTTCCAATAGAATCGGTTACGATTTGAAAGCCAACACCTTGACGCGAACCGTAATGGATCCTGTTCATTGGCAGAATAATTTCAACTTATATCGTGGCAGCGGACTTGGCTTGGCGCACGGATTAAATCAAATTGGCGCATTCAGACCATCCAATAAAGACGAAGAATTTTCCAATCTTTACTACGTGGGAGCCAGCACCGTTCCCGGAACCGGCTTGCCCATTGTGGTTATCAGTTCCAAATTGGTGACAGACCGTATCGAAAAGGAGCATGCAACAATATAACGACCTGTGTTTGGAGCTGAGCAGCATCATCACGCAACGCTACAGCACATCATTCACCAAGGGCATACAAACCCTGCACAAGCGTTTTCACCTGCCCATTTATGCCATCTATGGTTTTGTAAGGGTGGCAGATGAAATTGTGGACACCTTTCATGGTTTCAACAAGCAGCTGTTGCTGGATGAATTCAAACAAGATACTTGGAATGCGATCCGCAATGGCATCAGTACAAACCCAGTGCTGCAAGCCTTTCAACTGACTGTTAACAAGTATAAAATCGATGACGAGCTTATTGAGGCCTTCCTCTATAGTATGTCGCTCGACTTGGATAAGAAGGATTACGACGAAGCATTTTATAACAAATACATTTACGGCTCGGCAGAAGTGGTTGGGCTCATGTGCCTTCGTGTATTTTGCGAAGGCGATTCCAAACTTTATGATTCTTTGGTTGAGCCTGCGCGCAAATTAGGAGCCGCCTTCCAGAAGGTGAATTTCCTTCGCGACTTGAAAAGCGATTTCCAAGAGCGCGGACGCGTTTATTTCCCGGGTGTGGATTTCACCAAATTCAGCGAAGCAGACAAGAAATCCATCGAGGCCGATATACAAGCGGATTTTGATGCCGCTTATGATGGCATCATGCGCCTACCAAAAGGTGTGCGTGAGGGTGTTTATGCGGCTTATGTTTATTACCTCGAATTACTTCGCCGTATAGAAAAAGAACCGGCCTCAAGAGTGATGGAAATGCGAATCAGGGTTCCTGATTGGCTGAAGGCAATATTGCTGGCAAAAGCGCAATTAAAAATGCTTTCTTCCAATTGAATCAAAAAAAACGGGTCGCAAATTGCGACCCGTTCCATGTATTACAAAACTTGATTTAAAAACCGCATACAACAGCGTGTGCTACCACATATACATTTCCACTCACATTATTGAATGTAGTTGTGTATGTAGAACCTGAAAGGTTGTTTGCAACCACAGGGTATTGACCTGGAGCCACTGTCCAATCACATGCAGGACCAGGCAGCAAGCTGTTTCCTACATAAACATGGGCCTCATCCAAGGTATATGGTGCGTTTAATGAGTATGAAACAGTTACTGTTGAGCCGGAGTAATTTACAAGCACATTTCCTACCATAGTACCGTTGGATAGTTTACACTGACCAGCGCCAGCGTACAATGGCATAGAGTAACTACCTGCAGCGTAAGGACCGTTTGTCCAACCCCAACGGTTGAAGGCACTATTTGGTGAATCGCAAGGATCATCGATGCCAAGGAAGCAGGTGGCTGCAGCATTACCATAAGCAAAAGCTGATTCACACTCTGCTGGAGGTGGCTCTACATCATCATCGCAGTCGATAGTGAAAGAGTAGATAGAACCCCAAGAGTTTCCGGGAACATTTGCACCATTAGCCCATCCAGTTTGAGTAGATGATCCAGGTATGCCGATTACGCAATGCGCAGCAGCATAAATTACACTTGGATTGCCACAGGTATAATTCAAACATGCGGATGAGAATGGAATATCAAATGTGTAGGATGATACACCACCAAGATTGGTATACTTGAAGGGGAATTGTCCGGGAATAAGATTTCCCTTTCTGGTCATCGGAATACAAGACATGGAATTCCCAATGGCATAGTGAATTTCATACAGCTTATAGGAACCTGATGCATTGTAGGTAACGCGAATAATATCGGGGGTTCCGTCATTGTTGGTATCCACATCATCCATACATACTTCTCCAGCAAGAGCGTTTTGACCTGCATAGATCGATAAACACTCAGTACCGGTTTCTGTAATCGTGATTCTTTCGGCCGAAGGTTTTAAATCCTCATTCGGCTCACAGGAGGTTAGCAGAGTCATGGGCATCATGATGCTCAATACACCATACAATAGTTGCTTTTTCATTTTTTTGTTTTTTTAGATAAGTTAGAGAAGTAAATTTTTAATTGTTGAGTAGTGTGTGTTTAAGGAAGTACGATGATTATCCAATAGATTTTGAGGGTAAAAATCGTTTCAACAATTATACATCTCGATGTATTCGGCTGACCAAATATATTTGGTGAAAAGATCATTGTTAAATCACATTTTATTGAAAAGCAATAGATTGAAAAATTAACCATACCGCTTTAAAGTGGCGAAAAACAAAAAGGGGTGGTCAAAAAGCCACCCCTTAATTCAAAAAATCAACAACAATTATTCTGGAATTCCGCAAACCCGGGCATGGGCTAACAAATAAATGGCGGAGCCATTCAAGTTGTTATACTGGAATGTGTGTGAGGTGGTAGCTCCACCATTGAAAACGGCAGTCCTGCCCAATTGGCCAGGAGCAACCGTGCAGTTGTTAGGATAACCAGGCAGTGGTGAATAACCCAAATATGCATGTGTATTGGCCATATTCAGCACACAGGTGCTATTTGCATTCGAGTTAAGCTGATACGACACAGTGGCAGATGTGCCGGTGTAGTTCAGCGTTACAGTTCCTACCAATGTTCCGTTAGCGGTATTGCATTGTCCTGCGGCCGCCCAAAGTTCCATAGTATAGGTACCAGGTGCATACGGACCATTGCTCCATCCCCAACGATTCGCCGTCAAACAGCTGAACGATGTGAAACAAGCAGAAGCGTTTGGATCTTTTGCCCAAGCTGTTTCACAAGTGCAAGTCACAGGAGGCTCCTCATCGCAAGTAATCCAAATTGGAAAATAAGTTCCCCAGTTGCCTCTGGTAGTGATCCGCGGACCTTCGCCCCAAGCGGTTTCGGTTCCACCCGATTGGTTCCTGACTACGGCATGAGCCGCTAAGAAATATTGAGTTGGACCAGGGCAGGTGAAGCCCAAGGAAGCGAATGAGATTTCAGCGCAATAGCTGGTTAAACCTGATAGGTTGCCAGAGTTGATAGGAAACTGTCCTGGAATTGGATTACCGGAATTGGTACGAGGCATTTGGGTTAATGAGGTACCTACCCAAAGATGGACTTCTTGCAATGTCCAGCCGCCTGTTGTGTTGTAGCAAACCCGAATGGCATCCTTTTCTCCATCACCATTGGTGTCAATATCCTCAACGCAGACACTACCAACATGAATGGTTTGACCAGCCAGCAAGTTTACGCAACCCGTGCCTGAAGTAGAAGTTCCAGCATCTATTCGCTGTTCGATGGATGCATCTAACGAACTAGAAGAAGATGATGACAGGTTTTCATCCTGTTTGTCGCAGGAAGTGATGGAAATTACCGAGCACATCAATGCGATGCAGAATAAATGGAGATTGGTTTTCATATGTAGAGTTTTAGCGATTGCTAAAAAAGAATATGTTATTCGGAATCAAGTCCTGTTCGCCAAAAGTTCGCGTAAATCCTTGAATAATGAATGAAAATATAAAAATATTGCAAAAAAAAGGGCTTCGGAAAACCGAAGCCCTTTGTAAAAATTACATAAACTTTTAGAAACCACAAACAACGGCATGTGCAACAACATAAACGTTGCCGCTGACATTGTTAAAGGTTGTTGAATATGTAGATCCAGAAAGATTTTCGGCAACCACAGGATATTGACCTGGCGCAACTGTCCAATCACATGCAGGACCAGGAAGTAAACTGTTACCTACATATACATGTGCTTCATCCAAAGTGTATGTTCCAGTTAAGGAGTATGTAACCGTCACAGATGAACCACTATAGTTAACCGTAACCGTTCCTACATTGGTTCCATTGGATAGGTTACATTGTCCAGCCCCTGCATAAAGTGGCATGGTGTAGCTTCCAGGAGCATATGGACCATTAGTCCAACCCCAACGGTTGAAGGCATTGTTTGGTGAATCGCAAGGATCATCGATGCCAAGGAAGCAAGTGGCTGCAGCATTTCCATAAGCAAAAGCTGTTTCACAATTAGCTGATGGCGGCTCCTCATTATCACAATCAATTGTAAAAGAGAAAATAGAACCCCAAGAATTACCGGGCACGTAAGAACCATTACCCCAACCTGTTTGAGTTGCACCACCAGGGATACCTACAACACAATGTGCGGCTCCGTAAATTACGGATGGACTACCACATGAATAGTTGAGACATGCGGCATTGAAAGGAACGTCGAAAGAATAAGTAGAAACACCTCCTAAATTAGTGAATTTGTAAGGAAACTGACCAGGTATCAAATTCCCTTTTCTTGTCATAGGAATACAAGAGGTTGAATTACCTACTGCAAATTGGATTTCATACAGGCGCCAAGTTCCGGAAGTAGTATAGGTGACACGAATTTTGTCAGGTGTGCCATCGCCGTTGGTATCTACATCATCCAAACATACTTCTCCAGCAAGTGTATTCTGCCCTGCATAAATTGGTGTACATCCAGTACCGGTTTCAGTGATTGTAATTCTCTCAGCTGAAGGAATAACTTCATCTTGCTGCTCGCAAGAAGTAACTAAAGCCCCAAGCATAACAATGCTCAATGCTCCAAATAAAAATTGCTTTTTCATTTTTTGATAGGGTTTTGAATTTATGTAACTTGAGATTTTAAATTAGGACCCCTAGTTGCAATAAAATTCAAAACGAAGCAATAGTTTTTGGGTGAACAGCAAAAAAAAAAAATCAAAAGCCTGATTTTCAATATAATTCTACATTGAAATTTGGGTGAAAAATCTGAAAAATGGCTTCTGAAATCTTAAAAAGTGATGGTAATAGCTCCCGTCTGCGACTGCGGCATAACGGGCGAGGTATCAAACTTGACACTTTCAGCAGCCTGCTTGGCTTTGGTAAGTAAGTAATTACTTGTAGTTGTGGTGCCTTCAATACCTGGTACGGCTTTTACCACGTTACCATATTTGTCGATGGTGATTTCAACCACTACAATACCCTTTTCCATGGTGAGGTTGTCAATTTTAGGTTCACGAATCAGTTTGCGTCCAGCCATCACAAATGAAACGCCTTTGGTGGTTGATGTGGATTTGGTGGAGGCTGGACCATTATCGGTTAATCCGAAGCTGATGTTCGAGATCTCCGATGTTTTGTAGGACATCTCCTTACCTTTATAAATGAATTTCAAAACACCGTCATTGAGCGAACGGATTTCGCCGCTCAACGACTCACCTGTTTTAAGCACCAATTGATGCTGAGCGAACAACTGGGTAATGGATAAAACAAAGAGGCATGCAATAGCAACGATATTTTTCATTTTCATGGTATTTGGTTTCAAAAATAATGATGTAAAAATGGGGACAGTAACACAAGTGGTTCTTTTTTTCAACATCAAAAGCCATGCCTTAAATTCACACCATGCAATTTGAGCCACTTCAAAACGAATTGAGATCCTGTTTTCAGTATCCGCTACCAGGGGAGGAAGCCCAATCTATAATGGCGCCTGTTGGTAGGCCCAGTACAGAGAGTATGTTGCTGAAATACCCGAACCACCGTAAAAGTGCGGTGATGATGCTCATTTTTCCGGATGAAATCGGGGTGGCGCACACTGTTTTCATGGAGCGGGCACATGATGGAAGTCTGCATGGAGGACAAATTGGCTTCCCAGGAGGTGGGCTGGAACATTCAGACCCCTCACCCATGCATGCCGCACTTCGAGAATTTGAGGAAGAAGTAGGGATTGATGAATCCCAAATACAGATCGTTGGTCCTCTTACTCCACTTTTCATTCCCGCCAGTCGATTTATGGTGTATCCCTTTGTGGGGATTTCGCACCACACCCCTACTTTCACTCCCGACCCGGTTGAAGTGCAGTCGCTCATTCACACCCCCATCAGCGAGCTGTTGAATTTCGAAATTGAGCAAGGCACTTTCCCAACCTCTTACGGCACCATGCAAGCTCCCTGCTATCGATTAAACCAACACAAACTATGGGGTGCCACGGCAATGATCGTGAGTGAGTTTCGCATTTTGATGCATAAAATAAGTGACATGAGTTAAGTGACATGTGTAAAGTGACAAGTTGGTTTTGGGTTGGGTTTGTTTCTGTGCACATTTTGTCAACACTATTTCAGCCAAGTCCATTTTTTCAATCGTCAATCGTCAATCGTCAATCGTCAATTGCTATTCTTATCTTTGCATTAAAATTAATCACTTATGCGTACCGCTACCATCCACACTTCCAAAGGCATCATGGAGGTTGAATTTTTTGAAAATGATGCACCAGGAACCGTAGATAATTTCTGCAACCTAGCCAAGAAAGGTTTTTACAATGGCTTGAAATTTCACCGTGTAATCCCCGACTTTGTCATTCAAGGAGGTTGTCCGCAAGGAACCGGTGTCGGCGGACCGGGCTACAAAATCAAATGTGAATTGAACGGCGACAACCAATACCATGACCGTGGTGTATTGTCTATGGCTCATGCTGGACGCGATACCGGTGGTTCCCAATTCTTCATCTGCCACAGCCGGAAGAACACCGCACATCTCGACCGCAACCATACTTGCTTTGGAAAAGTGGTGGACGGATTGGAAGTGATTGACGATATCCGTCAAGGTGATCTGATCGAAAAGATCGAGATTCACGAGAGCTGATATAATGCAACCATGTCGTTACCTTTCAACGTTCGGGTGTATGGAATCCTGATCGATGACAATCGTTTGCTCGTTTCAGACGAAAAGCACCAAGATATTTCATTCACTAAACTACCCGGCGGTGGACTACAATTCGGAGAGGGTACGATTGAATGCCTAAAAAGGGAATTCTTGGAAGAGACCGGTTTGGAAGTTGAAATTGTATCACACTTTTATACGGTTGATTTTTTCCAGCCATCGGCTTTCAATCCGCAACAACAGGTCATCAGCATATACTATGTTGTGAAACCGGTCAACGAACTCGCTGAAGACCCAACTACCAATTTCCGAAATGAACATAGCTTACGATGGGTACCTCTAAGCGAGTTATCGCCTGAAACGTTCTCACTTCCGATCGATCGCCACATTGCGCCGATGATTTTGGAGAAGCTTTTGATTTAAGAAATTTTGGTTCTCACAAAGAATCGCAAAGATTTTCGCAAAGGACGCAAGAAGAATTTATTAAAACCGAAACACTTTGCGTTTTTAGCGTTTTTCTTTGCGCTCTTCGCGCGAAATAAATTTTCCGATTCATTTCTCAAATAGATACAAAAACCCCCTCTAGTCTAAGGTTACTGGTACTGCCATTGGTACTTTTCCCGCGTCCCGCCTACTGTTACTGAACTTAGTGTTTGTTACTACTAAAATGATCTGCATTCCAAAAAACCTTCCTCGCGTAGTTGAATCAACAAACGCTTATCGCCCTCTGCACGACCTGTACCTCTGCCCACTACATGAAATCTTTTTCTTCCAGACACCAAGTCATGACCGATTAGGAATTCCGTGCCGGG
>JBJTQS010000209.1:0-3803 GCA_046075765.1 Bacteroidota bacterium | reverse complement strand
TGTCGTCGGTATAATCCATGTAATTCATGGTCATCTCCGCGGTCGTACCTGTACAGCCGCCCGTATAGGGATAAGAGGGGCAACCGTAGTTAGCGGTCTTGTGCGTAGGGGTATCGTTGACGAGGTCGCTTCCGCAGTTGGCATCGCCCCAGATATGACGAAGATTGAGCCAGTGACCCACCTCATGGGTGGCTGTGCGACCCAAATGATATGGAGTGGAAGTTCCGGGACTATTAGGACCACCAACTGAGGAGAAAAGCACTACTACCCCATCGGTAGCAGCAGCTCCGCCAGGGAATTGGGCGTAACCCAGCAATCCACCACCTAGGTTACAAACCCAAATATTCAGGTACTGAGATGTGTTCCATGCGTCGCTTCCACCTTGAGCTGTATACTTGACGGCGTTATTAGAACTAAAAGATGTAACGGTAGTTGAACGGCGTACGATACCATTGGTTGCATTGCCACTTGGATCCCTTTGAGCCATACAAAATTGGATGCCTGTGTTGGCAGCAACCGTTTGAAATGCGGTAGGTGTGCTGGATGCATCTGCATTCAAGCGGGCATAATCCTTATTTAGAACATCCAACTGAGCCAAAATTTTGGCATCAGCAATGTTTTGAGTAGTGGTGTTGTAAACGACGTGGAATACTACAGGAATGGTAACAACCATGCCGGTTTTTTCAGCGCCTTGGGAAATGATTTGACGGGTTTGAGTTTCGATTTGCTCCATTCGCGCCTCTAAACCTGGATCTTGGGCTTTCTGCTGCTCCAAATAATGCATGGTGCCACAATTGCGATGACCTTGTGCGAAAGTCACCATTGGGGCAACGGCCATTAAGCCGATAAACAATAGCTTTTTCATGTTATAGGGTTTTGATTTTTGTTGTTTCAAATGTAGGGAGATTTAAATATGCCAACCAAATTTTTATTTGTAATAGAAATTAGATGCATTGTATTACATTTAAGTACTGTATATCAATACATTAAAATAAAGCAAGTGAATATTTTTACCAAAGGGCTTCAACAAATTACTTGTTGATTTTGATATATACCCTTTTTCTTTTTTTCTTTGCTTTCCTGTAAAAACCAAGAAAACAAAACCAAACAACATACAGCAACATGATGAGTCGTACTAAATGCCTGATCTTCATACTGGTAGCACTCTTTTCGCTCCCGGTGGCCGCACAAAGCAAGAAAGCCCCAAAGAGCAAAACGCCAAAAGCCGATAAGGCATACAACATGGCCAGTTACGCCAAGGCCATTGAGCTGTACAAGAAGTCTTATGCAAAGCATAAGTCGAAAAACGACAAGGCCGCTACAGCTTTCAAAGCAGGCCAATCTTATATCAAGCTCAGCAATTGGAAAGAGGCTTTGAACTGGTATGAGAAGTCGGTGAACGACGGTAACAAGGACCCTAACGCCACTTGGATGTACGCTGAGTGTTTGCGTGCCAACGGACGCTACGACGAAGCCATCGCCAAATACAATGCCTACAAAGAAATGGCTCCTGAAGATACCCGTACCGCCAAGGCTATTGAGTCATGCACCACCGCGCAAGCCTGGAAAGACAAGCCAACCCGTGCCGTGGTTGAAAACGCTGGTGTGTTGAACTCCAAATACTACGATTTCGCTCCAGCCCGCTCCAACAATGAGAAAGGTGTTTTCTTCACTTCATCGCGTATGGAAGCAACCGGTAACAGTAACGATGGTTGGTATGGTGAGAAGTTCTTTGATCTGTTCACTTCCTCTATGGACAACAACGGAAAATGGAGCACCCCAGTAGCCGTTCCTCCTCCTGTAAACTCTGCTTCCTCCGATGGAACCGCTGCATGGGATGCCAAAAACAAGACCATTTATTTCTCCCGTTGTGGTAAAATAAAAGGCAAAGAAGGTGTTTGCCGTTTGCATATGTCGGTGTATGATGGATCCAAATGGAGCGAGCCTGTAGCTCTTCCCTTTGCATCTGAAGACTACAATACTGGCCATCCTGCAGTAAGCGAAGATGGAAACACCATTTTCTTCTCTTCCGATATGCCTGGCACTACTGGCGGTAAAGACCTGTTTATATCGACCCGTGATGCAGCCGGCAATTGGACGGCTCCAGTTAACCTTGGTGGAGCCATTAACACTACAGAAGATGAAATGTATCCTTCAGTTGTTGGCAACAAGCTTTACTTCTCTTCCACAGGCCATGTTGGCATGGGTGGTTTGGATATTTTCTCTGCTACCAACGATGGTGGTGCGTGGGGTAATGTAACCAACGTTCAATCCCCCATGAACTCCTCTGCGGATGACTTCGGAGTCCTGTTCATGGATGCCTCTTCAGGATTCATCTCCTCCAACCGCGAAGGTGGTCAAGGTGCTGACGATATTTACACTTTCCGCATTCCTCCTCCTGTTTTCAATGTTTCAGGTCGCGTTTATGACACAGATACCAAGGCTAGCATCGCTGATGCAACTGTTGAGCTCTTCGGTAGCGATGGCACTTCATTAAGCGTTCGTACTGGTGCTGATGGCATGTACCGTTACTCACTTAATCCTGAGACCAAATACAAGCTTTCCGCTTCCTATACCGGATACCTTACCAAGTTCCTAGAGGTTTCTACAGTTGGCCTGATGGATTCCAAAGACTTTGTTGGTGATTTCGATTTCCCATTGAAGTCTACTGCGAAGCCAATCGAGTTGGTGGATATCTTCTATGACCTCGACAAAGCTACTTTGCGCGCTGAGTCTAAAACAGAGTTGGACAAGTTGATCACCATCCTTGGCGAAAATCCAACCATCACCATCCGCATCGAAGCGCACACCGACTCCCGTGCAACAGACGAATACAACAACGATCTGTCTAAGCGTAGGGCTAAGTCTGTTGTTGACTATTTGATCGGAAAAGGTATCGACAAAGATCGTTTGAGCTCTGAAGGATTCGGCGAATCCAAACTCCGCGTAAGCGATGCCGATATCGAGAAGATGGCCACCGAAGAAGAGAAAGAAGCTGCTCACCAGAAGAACCGTCGTACCGAGTTCAGCGTGTTGAGCACCGACTTCGTTCCTAAGAAGAAGTAGTTTACATACCATAATCCAAGGAAAGCATCCCTCTGTGGATGCTTTCCACGTTTTAAGACATGTCAGATACATCCAAATATGCTTCGCGCGGAGTCTCTTCCTCTAAAGAGGATGTGCATCGCGCCATTCGCCACACCGACAAAGGGCTTTTTCCGAAAGCCTTCTGCAAAGTGGTTCCTGATTTGATGGGTGGTGACGAAAATTGGTGTACCATCATGCACGCCGATGGCGCTGGCACGAAATCATCTTTAGCTTACGCCTATTGGAAGGAAACAGGTGATTTATCCGTTTGGAAAGGTATCGCCCAGGATGCCATTGTGATGAATACCGATGATCTGATTTGCGTTGGTGCTACACAAAACATACTCCTCTCCTCTACCATCGGACGCAACAAGCGATTGGTGCCAGGTGAAGTCATTGAAGCAATCATCAATGGCACAGAAGAATTTTTGGAAAGGATGCGTGCCATGGGTTTGCAAATACAATCCACCGGAGGTGAAACGGCCGATGTTGGCGATTTGGTAAGGACCATCATTGTAGATAGCACCGTAACGTGCCGCATGAAGCGCTCGGATGTGATATCCAACGACCAAATACGCCCAGGAGATGTGATTGTAGGTCTTGCATCATTCGGCAAGGCCACTTACGAAGACGAATATAATGGTGGAATGGGAAGCAATGGGCTAACATCTGCTCGACATGATGTTTTCGCCAAATACATCGCCAACAAATACTCG
>JBJTQS010000208.1:0-3032 GCA_046075765.1 Bacteroidota bacterium | reverse complement strand
GTTGTTGGTGCCGGCATTGCCAGTAAGGCTCCACGACTGGGCCATAACTGCATCGCTGCATACTGTTGTAAGCCCAAATAGGCTTGCCAATAGGATTTTGGTTCTTGTTTTCATGTGGTTGTGTTTTTGTTTAATGCAAAGTATGAAATAAATTATTTTAAACAAAAATCACCACAATTCTATGTAGTTTTTCTTTGTCAGGTGTTTAAAGTTCGTAATAGCCTAGACTAAGCTAAACCTTTCGCCGTTCCAGCTTTTCCAAAAACAACTGCCTTCCTCGCTCAAAACGATTATCCATCCGGAAAATGAGGTTGTGTATTAAGTAGTCTGAGAGGATGTGGGCTAATGTTGGGTTGGATGTTTTTTCCTGGCTTAGAACATTGTCCATGTTCGCAAGTCCAAGTTCCAAAGCGCTATCAAACTGCTTGATGAATGCATCATCCAACAACCTGTTACTCGTCCAACATGCAAATACAAAAGGTAAGCCCGTGAGTTGTTTCCAATTCCCGGCCAAATCATAGGCGTACTCGAAAGCATCTGGCAACTCCAACGCTCGATCCCCAATTACTACCGCGGCGGTGGTTCCTCCAATGGTCTTTTCATATCCCGGCAAGGCATCCTTAAAAACAGGATTGATATGCCAAAGCTCCTCGCATAATATCTTGCAAAGGTTTACCGAAGTCATGGACTGGTAATCCAATAAAATCGTTTCTATTTGTTCCAAAGGAACCTTGCTGAACAGTATCACAGACCTTACATCTCCATCGGCTCCAATGCACTTGTTGGTTATGATATGGTGATTCTGAATATGCAACAATGAAGCCACGGGAACCAAACCAATATCGGCTCTGCCATCCATCAATTTCTCGGCGCATTCACGAGGATGGTCGAGGCTAAGCTCAATGGAGTGGCTTACAGGATGGTTTTGCAAGCCATATAAAAACAGCTTCGAGTTGAGGTACGAAACACAGCTAACCCGCACCTTTTTCAATTCTTCTGACATATTACGCGGGAACCGATTGCGGATGTAGGATTTTAAAAACCAGCTCCCTCAGCAAGTCGTGGTCGTCGGTGTGGCGATTGCCTACACCTTTCGATTTGAGATCGCATTCATGAAGCCATCCGATGATGCGGATGCAAACACCTAATGGGTAGTTGCGTGCAGCCGTTTCATACTCCCTCATGAAATAAGGATTTACCTTGAGTGCCGATGCCAGATTCACACCTGGCTTATCGCGAAAAGCATGGTAGGTGATCACCTTGTGAAAGTAACTCGCCAAGGCGCCAATGGTTAATACCAATGGGTTGGCTTTGCTATTGGCACCGAAATAATTGATGATGCGGTTTGCCTTCATCACGTCGCGCTGTGCTAGGGCGGTTTGTAATTCGAATACATTGAAGTCTTTGCTGATGCCAATCTCTCGCTCGATGATCTCAGGCGAAATCTCGCCTCCCTTGGTCATACCAATCATTACTTTGTCGAGTTCGTTGGTGATCTTACTCAAGTCCACACCCAAATACTCTGTCAACAGCTTTCCTGATTGGTCTGATATCTGGAAGCCTTTTGATTTCACATAGGAAGTTATGAACCCCGGCACTTTATCAGCATACAATTGCTTCGACTCCAAAACAGTTGCCGTTTTTTCAAGCTCTTTGAACACTTTCATGCGCTTGTCAACAGCCTTGTGCTTGTAGGAAATCACCAACACGGTTGAAGGCGCCGGAGATTTCAAGTACTCAATCAAAGGATCTTTTTCGCCAGCCTTTCCCTTTGCGGTTTCGGTATCATTGGAGTCGTCAACTCTTTTGCCTTTGATGAATCCTTTCAGGTCCTGTGCCTCGCGAACAATCACCACTTGGTATTCCGACATCATGGGGAAGCGCTGCGCGGTACTAATGACTGTCAGCATGTCGGTGTCTTTGCCATAAAAAACGGTTTGGTTGAAGCTTCGTTCAGCCTCGTCCAATACAGTTTTCTCAATGGCCTCATCCACTAAATCAATAAAGTAGGGCTCATCACCATGCAGGAAGTATACAGGCTGGAACTTCCGAGCCTTTATGTCCTTCATGATGGATTCAAAAGTTGCCGCAGCCATAAATTAGAATCGGAGGTGTTTTACGGTAAGTCCGTTGTTGATTAATTCGTTGAGCGAGTCGATGCCAATCTTCAAATGGCTTTCAACAAAATTGGCTGTCACCTTGATGTCGCTGGCTTCTGTCTTGATGCCTTCGGGAATCATAGGCTGGTCAGACACCAACAGTAAAGCTCCTGCAGGAATTTTATTGGCAAACCCAGCCACGAATAAAGTGGCGGTTTCCATATCAATACCCATGCAACGGGTCTTTTGCAAATAAGATTTGAACTCTTTATCATGCTCCCAAACCCTGCGGTTGGTGGTGTAAACCGATCCGGTCCAGTAATCGCGGTTGTGGTTGCGAATGGTGGTTGACACCGCCTTCTGCAAACTGAAAGCAGGTAATGCAGGAACTTCGGGAGGCATGTAATCATTAGATGTTCCTTCACCACGGATGGCGGCTATTGGAAGTATCAGGTCACCCAACTTATTTTTCTTTTTCAATCCTCCACATTTTCCCAGGAATAGGCATGCCTTAGGTTCAATCGCGCCAAGCAAATCCATAATGGTGGCTGCATTTGCACTACCCATTCCAAAGTTGATTATGGTGATGCCTTTGGCTGTGGCGTTGGGCATGGGCTTGTCTTTACCCATCACTTTCACCTTGTTCCATTTGGCGAAAAGTTCCACATAGTGGCCGAAATTGGTTAGCAGGATGTATTTGCCGAAAGATGCAAGTGGTGTTCCCGTGTAACGAGGCAACCAGTTGTTTACAATGTCTTTTTTGCTTTCCACGATTGGGCTTTTGGAAAAACAGGTTACGGAGCGGTGGAAATCCTAATTTAGCAAGGTGAAAGAACTCAATCTCCCTCCCTTCGATTTCAACATCCGTTCCTTAGGGCAAAGTAAGGAAATTTTCGACGTATTCAGGCGGAAATTTGTGGTGCTGACTCCCGA
>JBJTQS010000207.1:0-3400 GCA_046075765.1 Bacteroidota bacterium | reverse complement strand
GTCTGTATCATATCCTAACGAATGGCGTGCTTGATCCCATTCGTTCAGATAATCGATGATACCATCCAATCCGTTCACCTTTACCATATAGTCGGAAACTTTAAAACCCCATTCCTTGGCTTTCCGTAGGCTTTCATAATGGCTCTTGAAAGGCGAGTTCTCACCATAAAGAAAATACAACCAGCAATCCAATCCACGACTGGCTACTACTTTAGAATCCTGCATCTTGATGGTGCCCGCAGCAGCATTACGGGGGTTTTTCAGTAATCGATCAGAAATTTCTTCTTCGTTATACCCATCCTCGCGAAGCTGTTTGGCTGTTTCAGCATTAATCCTTTCAAATGATTCTCTTGGCATGTAAATCTCACCTCGAATCTCAAATTCAGCAGGATAATCTCCGGGAGGCAAGACAATTGGAATACTTCGAATGGTCTTTACATTAACGGTTATGTCATCACCTTGAACACCATCACCTCTTGTAACAGCAGTTGTCAATCGTCCATTTATATACGTTAATCCTACGGCCACCCCATCGAACTTAAGTTCACATACATATTCTGTTTCACCGCCAATGCTCTTGATGATTCTATCGTCGAAATCTCTTACTTCCTGCTCAGAGTAAGTGTTTGT
Organism: Bacteroidota bacterium; assembly: GCA_046075765.1. Classification (GTDB taxonomy): domain Bacteria; phylum Bacteroidota; class Bacteroidia; order AKYH767-A; family OLB10; genus JALRAP01. The sequence goes on along the minus strand of JBJTQS010000207.1, from coordinate 2,770 downwards.
CAACGACAACATCGAATATTTGTGAACTACCTGCTTGAATTCCTTGGTAATCTCCCCTCCCACCCTTTGTGTAGGCGAGTCTGGTGATTTAAGTTCAGGAAATTCTTTTTCAAGCTTAATTAGTTCCTCTAAAAACAGGTCGAACTCTCTATCGGAAATTTCGGGTTTGGCATCTACATAATATAGCCGGTTGTGACGCTCAATCTCAGAACTTAGATATTTGACCCTATTCTTGGCTTTATCTATATCCATTGCAGCAGGCATCTGAATAAACTTAAAAACTACAGGGCCTTGTTATCACCACTCCCAACTCGTTTAAAAACCTCCACAGCTTGACTTGCTTTGGTTGAGTCAGTAGCTGTCTCCTTATTGTTGTTGGTTATTTCAATCAAATCGTTTAAAACGAGCGCACAATGCGCGGAGAATTCACGTGCATAACTGATAACTCCTGACAACATGGAAACGTTTGCCGATATCCGGAATAGTTTTTTTAACTCAGCTTTGTCGTTCAGAAGTTCCGAATTTACCGCAGTGATCTTCTTCCTTTGGCCAAGAAAAACAATTAGCATAATGATGATTACTACAACTGATGCCATTACCCACTTTATTTCAAATGAACCTGAAGAATCTGGAATGTCAACACTTTCAGAAACCTTATCTTCTCCAGCACCAACAAATTCAGCTTCATCCGGCTGAATCTTGACATCTTCATTACCACTTTGAGATATTTGATTATTTGTATGGAGTCGAATGGAGTCATTTAGATTTTGAACTTCAATCTGATGGATTTGCTTGTCAATCTCCAAATAATTGAAATAAACAAGAACGCCACTTTTGAAATGGTTAAACATGGCGAACTTGTCAGACATTAAAAGGTATGCATCTCTTACTTTGGTTTTTTCGCCAAGAGTTTTTGCTTCTTGCGATAACTTATCGATACGACTTTTGATTATATATACATCATCTGCGGTTTTAGACTCCTGCAATAAAGCCTCCTGAAAGTTCAAATTGGTGTAGAACTCATTGTTGTTTTGCCCATGGCAAAGTTCTACTCCAAAAAAGAGAATCAAAACGGAGATATGTAATTTGAACCATTTCATGATTTCAATGGCAATCTTATAATGAAATCTGTACTGCTTTGAAAATCGTTCTCAAGAATCAAGTCCCCTTTGTACTTGTTAACAATCAAATCATAGCTTTCAAAAAGACCTAAACCAATATGGTTTGAATCGGGTTTGTCGGTAAAGAACGGAGTGAAAATCTGCTTTCTGACATTATCGGATATGCCCATGCCATTATCCTTCACCCGTACTTGGATATAACGTGGCAGTTTTCTGGAAGTGATTGTAACTGACGGCTGATATCCCTTGCCCGAATTAGATTTTTTTAACCATACTGATTCAAAAGCATTTTCCAATATGTTAAAAAGCACAAATCGGATATCATCCGCATTTAATTCAGTGTCCGGTAGGATTTTTTCCAAATCCCTACGCATTTCACAACTGAAATCAGGAAAATGATCGCGCATACTGTAATAGGCCTGAACACTTACCTCTTCAATCAACCTATTCACATTTGTTTTTCGCAATCCGCTGGACTTTGAATGGGGCAGTTCGGAAACCATTCGCTTTAAAATCTGCGTACCAGAAACAATTTCTTTAGCTGACTTTATATTGGGGTTATTTTTGTCATTGATAATCTGAGCCATGAATTCTGTTTCAGCAGACGTTAACTCCATCGCACGGTCAATATCATTTGAAAGATTTGAAATGTTTTCCTCCAGAACAGGTTGTAGATCGATTTTTTCTTTTAATAAAGCGTGTTGCTTCTTTGATTTTTGCGATTGATATCTGATACGTTTAAGCCTTTTGTAGTTCAAAAAAACCAAACTTATAGAGGCCAAAGCAACAATTATGACTGATAACAGAGGTATAAGTCCCGGCGACATTCCCTTTTCAACCTTTGCATCCTTTTCCTCAACAACATTGGACTCTAAAATTTCACCATCACTTGAACCGTCAGACAGATCAGCGACTCCATTAGTATTTTTTGAATCCTTTAGTGACTTTAGAGATGATTTCAAACTATCGATTTCACGATCATGTTTGGATTTAACCAATTCACCTTGTTGTTTCAATAACACCAAAGCGGCCCTGCTCTTGTTATCAACAACCAAGAATTTAATGCGTTCGATCCAGGTTCCATTTTGAATGGCCTTGGCGGTATCCAATATCTGAGGTGTGACTATTGGAGGAATTACTGTTTGGTTTGACCTTGAAGAATCAAAAGCCTGCCCCATAGAGGAGTTAATCCAAATAAGTAGTACGGGGACGAGAATGTAGGATTTTGGGACTTTCAAACGCCTTATGGACTAGCTGCTACAAATATAGGTATTTCAGTTCATAATAAAATATCACATTTAACTGATTGACAATTAGAAATGAGTAAAAAACAAAGTTTTTCAAGCTGCTTTAGTTGCTTTCACAAAACGCTCATTTCCACTTAAATCCTTTAAAATTGTGACATTTATAAATCCGGCTTGCTCAAAAATGAAATGCACTTGACTACCGAAGTTTCTGTTAATCTCGACTATACACTCCCCGCCTGGCATCAATAAAATTGAGCTTTCTTCAGCAATTTTCTTGTAAAATATAAGAGGGTCATTGCCTTCAACAAAAAGTGCCAGATGAGGCTCGTAATCTTTCACATTAGTGTCTGTATTTGAAATTTCGATTTCTGGTATGTATGGTGGATTGCTAACTATTAAATC
>JBJTQS010000206.1:0-9714 GCA_046075765.1 Bacteroidota bacterium | reverse complement strand
CCCGAAGGCAACATCTTCGTCGTTACGAACGAGGCATATGTTGAAACCGTAAAAGCACAATTGCCCGGCTTGGATCCGTCCAGGATATTGTCTGAGCCGCATCGTAAGAACACAGCCCCTTGTATCGCTTATGCAGCTTATCGGATTTCGGCTATTGATCCCGAAGCCCGTATGGTGGTTGCTCCCAGCGACCACCTCATCACGCGTGAGGAGGAATTCAAGCGTGTGGTGTTGCAAGGTTTGGAGTTTGCGGCTGGCAAGGATAGCTTGATTACCTTAGGTATTAAACCCAGCAGGCCTGATACGGGCTATGGATACATCCAGTTTGTGGATGATGTGAACCATCATGGCACAGGACTTTTCAAGGTGAAGACTTTCACGGAAAAGCCTGATCTGGCAATGGCGGAATTCTTTTTAAAGTCTGGTGAGTTCCTATGGAATTCGGGCATATTCCTTTGGAATGTTTCTTCAATCCGCAGTGCATTCGCCAAGCATCTTCCTGAAATGGATAATCTTTTTGGAGAGGCTTCGGCACATTTCGGCAAAGCCGATGAGTATGATGCAATAAAATCAGCTTACGAGCAGTGCACCAATATTTCCATTGATTTCGGTGTGATGGAGAAAGCCGACAATGTATATGTGATTTCTGCCGATTTCGGTTGGAGTGATTTAGGAACCTACGGCAGCTTGTACGAACACATCCAGCAAGACACCAACGGTAATGCAGTCATAGGGAAGAACGTGATGGTGTACGACAGCAAAAACTGCATGGTGAGTGTACCAAAGGATAAGTTAGTGGTGCTACAAGGCCTCGACGGTTACATCGTAGTTGAATCGGAAGGCGTGCTGTTGGTTTGCCGCAAGCAGGACGAACAGCAGATTCGCCAGTTTGTGAATGATGTTAAGCTACACAAAGGCGATCGCTTTGTTTGATTAAAGGCTTCAGTTTTTTTGTTGGTATTTCCTGAACCAACTGCCTACTTTCATCTGAATCACACCGAAAAAAGCTTCGCGGAAAATACGGGTGCTCATTTTCGAAACACCTTCTTGGCGATCGGTGAAAATGATGGGAACCTCCTTGAGTTTGAAACCCAATTTCCATGCGGTGAATTTCATCTCTATTTGAAACGCATATCCCATGAAACGGATACGATCAAGATCAATTGATTCCAATACCTGTCGGCGATAACATTTGAATCCTGCAGTGGCATCTTTCACTGGCATGCCAGTGATTATGCGGACATAAACCGATGCATAGTAAGACATGATTACCCTTCCGATGGGCCAATTAACCACATTCACACCTTTGATATAGCGGGATCCGATAGTCAAATCGTTGCCATCTTCTTTGCAGCTTTTGTATAAACGAATAAGATCAGCGGGATTGTGCGACATGTCGGCATCCATTTCAAACACGAAATCATATCCTTTTGAAAGTGCCCAACGGAAACCATGGATATAGGCCGTACCGAGTCCGAGTTTTCCAGCACGGACTTCCAAATGTATGCGGCCAGGAAATTCCTTCATCAGATTACGAACGATGTCGGAGGTTCCGTCGGATGAGTTGTCATCCACTACCAACAACTCAAATGGCTGCGGCAACGACATCACCGCACGGGTTACCGTTTCGATGTTCTCGCATTCGTTGTAGGTTGGTATGATTACTAATGGGTCGGCCACGGGAAAAAAACTCTGTTTTTTGGATATTATTGTTTCAGGATCCAGGCGAATATCAACGGTGCAACGATGGTGGCATCCGATTCAACAATGAATTTAGGCGTGGTGATATCCAGTTTGCCCCAAGTGATTTTTTCATTGGGTACCGCACCAGAATATGAGCCATAACTGGTTGTTGAATCAGATATCTGGCAGAAGTAACTCCAAAAAGGAACATCGTGCATTTCCATATCCTGATACAACATCGGCACTACGCAAATTGGGAAATCACCTGCAATACCACCGCCGATCTGGAAGAAACCTACTCCTTTTCCTGCAGAGTTTTTGATATACCAATCAGCGAGCGTTGTCATATACTCGATACCTGATTTCATGGTAGAGGGATTCAGTTCACCTTTGATGCAATACGAGGCAAAGATGTTACCCATGGTGCTGTCTTCCCAACCCGGTACGATGATGGGGAGATTGCGTTCTGCAGCGGCCATCATCCATGAATCTTTGATATCAATTTCATAGTGTTCTTTCATGGCTCCTGAAAGCAACAATTTGTACATGTATTCGTGAGGGAAGTAACGCTCTCCTTTATCGTTGGCATCTTTCCAAAGTTTGAAAATATGTTTTTGGATGCGGCGAAACGCTTCCTCTTCGGGAATACAAGTGTCGGTAACGCGGTTGAAGCCGTTCTCCAGCAAATCCCATTCTTCTTGCGGACTCAAATCGCGGTAGTTGGGTACACGCTTGTAGTGTGAATGTGCAACCAGATTCATGATATCCTCTTCCAGATTGGCTCCAGTGCAGGAAATAATATCCACTTTCCCTTGACGGATCATCTCGGCCAAGGAGATACCCAATTCGGCGGTGCTCATGGCTCCGGCCAGGGTAATCATCATTTTGCCACCCTCAAGGAGGTGTGTTTCATAGCCTTTGGCCGCATCCATAAGGGCAGCGGCATTGAAATGTCGGTAGTTATGTTCAATAAATCGGGAAATTGGTCCTCTCTCCATATTCATAAGTAATTAAAAATGAATAGCAAAAATAGGAAAAATCCTGCTATTCGCTTTGCGCTGTGGTTCAACGGAATCGCTCTTTAGGTTCGTACCTTTGCAAGCATATTTGAGTATTATGTTACTTCCTGTTGTGGCCTATGGCCATCCGGTATTGAAGAAGAAAGCAGTGGAAATCGGTCCTGACTATCCTGGATTGCAGGAGCTCATTGCTTCCATGTTCGAGACCATGTATCATAGTGTGGGTGTGGGTTTGGCTGCTCCGCAGATCAATCACTCCATCCGATTGTTTGTTGTGGATGCCAGTCCTTATGCTGATGAGGATCCGCAGCTCGCTAACATGAAGAAGGTTTTCATCAACGCGCAAATAGTGGAGGAACAAGGAAAGAAGTGGCGCACCGATGAGGGTTGTTTGAGCATTCCCGGTATACGCGTAGATGTGGATCGCCACCCCGAAATCCTGATTCGATACCAAGACGAGCATTTCGTTCAATACGAGGAGCGTTACAGTGGCTATGCCGCCCGTATCATCCAGCACGAATATGATCATTTGGAAGGTATTCTCATCACCGATCGGATTACTCCGCTTCGTCGACAAATGTTAAAAGGTCGTTTGAATGATATTTCAGCGGGCCGTGTGCACACCGATTATAAAATGCGATTTAACCGCTAAGAAAAAACAGGATGCGAATATTCCTCATAGGCTACATGGGCTCGGGCAAGACCACAACGGGTCGTAAGATGGCTTCATTATATGATTGTCCTTTCATCGATCTGGATACCCGGATTGAAACTACAACTGGTAAATCCATCTCTGAGCATTTCATCTTAGGTGAAGATCATTTCCGGAAGGTGGAGCAGCAGACTTTGCATAATGCCTCCACCGATTCAAAATTCATTTTGAGCACTGGTGGTGGTACTCCGTGTTTTCATGGTAACATGGAATGGATGAACCGAAATGGAATCACGGTTTATCTGAAATTGGATCCGTTGTCACTTTTCCATCGACTCAAAGCATCGAAAAGACCTCGTCCTTTGTTGGAAGGCAAGAGCGATGATGAATTATTGGAGTTCATCAAAAGCAATCTTGCCGAGCGGGAGCCCGTTTATCGCCAAGCGCGTTACCAGGTGAAAGGGGAGGACTTAGATGTGTTGTCGTTGGTGAACAACATCAACATGGGAGAGCGTCAGCTGAGATAGGCGCCTTCTTCTTCTCCGAATTCCAAACTCACATGTTCTTGAAAAGTGGTTGACAAAGTCATGCCCACGAAATCAGCCATGATCGGGTATCTACGGTGATCCCGATCAACCATCAGCACGGTGCGTATTTTCAATGTGTCGGCTTTCAAAATAGCCTTCATCGAATAGATGAGCGTTTTGCCGGAGTTGAGTACATCATCCACCAACACGATTGATTTACCGGCAAGGTCTTGGATGTCGCAACTGAGCTCCACCTCGTTGCCAACGGGATTGTTCTTGTTGATGCGTAGTCGGACGAGTCTGATATCGAGCTGGCAAATTTCCTTGAGCTTTTGATGGAGTCGTTCGGCTAATGTATATCCGTTGCCATGTATGCCAATCATCACCAATTCACCTGTGCCACTGGCATGGTCTTCGTATATCTGATAGGCGATGCGGTCGATGCGCTGCGCAATCTGCGTCTTATTCAGCAACTGGGTTTTTGTTTTTTCCATGGCTGTTTAAAGCGGTTTGGAATGTATGCGTCCGCCAGATTTGAAATGTTTGCGATAATAAGGCTCGTCGAGGTCGCTGATGATCACTCCTCGGTTGACACTGGCATGTGCAAAGCGTCCGTTGCCAAGATACACTCCAACATGCGAGACCGTGTATCTCGGATTGATTCGGAAAAAAACAAGATCTCCCTCTTGTAAGTCGCCTTCTTCAACCAACTCTACCGTCTTGTAAATGTCATATGAGCCTCCCGATAAGGGGGTGCAGTATATCTGCGAATAAATCACATTAGAGAACCCCGAACAATCGATTCCTTTTTTGGTTTTGCCAGCGTATCGATAGGGCGTGCCCAGCCAAGGCTCGATGGCCAAGTAAAGTGCGGGTTCTTTGATGGAGTCGGGGCTCAACCCAAAGACCTGGCCCAAATAGCCTCTTAAATCCGTATCATCATACTGGTAAACCGCCTCGTTAAAAGACAAATGCTGAGCTTGTCCCCTTTGGAAAGAGGCGAATATCAGCAAGATGCAAAAGGTGATGCGGTGAACCTTCATGCAGTAAATTTAGGAATTATCCTCGAGTTTCAATCGGAGCAGCGCCACGTTCTCCACATGGTCGGTATGCGGGAACATGTCAACGGGCTGCATTTCAACCAGGTCGTATTTGGAAGCAAGCAATATCAGGTCGCGGGCCTGTGTGGCGGGGTTGCAGCTTACATAAACGATGCGGTCGGCACCTGACTCCAAGATGCGCGTTACCACATCCGGGTGCATGCCGGCCCGAGGAGGATCTGTAATGATCACATCAGGCTTACCATGTGTTTCAATGAAGTCTTTGGTAAGGACGTCTTTCATATCGCCTGCGAAAAACAGGGTATTGTTGATGCCGTTCAAATTAGCGTTGAGAAGGGCATCGTCAATAGCTTCTTTCACATATTCAACTCCTACCACCTTGTTGGCGTTGGCAGATACAAAGCATGCGATGGATCCTGTTCCGGTGTACAAGTCGTAAACGGTTTCGCCACCAGTAAGATTCGCGTAATTTCTGGTTATCCGATAAAGCTCCAAGGCTTGTTCGGAGTTGGTTTGAAAGAATGATTTCGGTCCGATCCTGAAACGGTATTGCTCGAGTTGTTCGCAGATATGGTCTTGACCACTATGCAGGATGGGCGTTTGGTCGTGCAGTGAGTCGTTACGCTTGGTATTCACCACATATTGCAGTGAATTTATCCACGGAAACTCTTGTCGTATGGAGTCAAGCAGCGATTGCATGTTGTCTTCTTGGTTCTCACCGAAAACCACCACCACCATCCATTCATCTAAAGTGGTGTTGCGAATCACCAGGTTTCGAAGCAATCCACCATGGTTTTTCAAGTTGTAAAAAGTGTAGCCGTGTTTCAGTGCTTGATTACGAACGTATCGCCTGATCTCCCCTGAGCGGGTGTCTTGCAGCCAGCATTCATCCACATTGAGCACCTTGTTGAATTTGCCCGGTATGTGAAACCCGAGTCCATTCATCTGCTTGGGTCCCTCATCCAGCATTTCTTCTTTCAAAAGGTATCGCCAGTTGGTAAAGGTGAATTCCAGTTTGTTCCGATAGTGCTCGGTGTTTTTTGAACCGAGAATAGGATGCATTGTGAATTCGCTGAATCCGCCGATGCGACGCATGGCATCATCCACCACCTTCTCCTTGTAGCGCAGTTGCGCGGCATAATCCATGTTCTGCCTTTTACAACCTCCGCAGATGCCGAAGTGGGAGCAAGCAGGTTCGATGCGGTCGGGGGAGGGGGTAATGATTTCAAGTATGCGCCCTTCATCAAAGGACTTGGATCGCTTGTAAACGGTCACATCAACAACATCGCCGGGCACGGCACCCTCAACAAAAACCGCTTTTCCGTCATGTCTTCCTATACCACGACCCTTATCGGCAATGTCGATGATGTTTACCTGGCCCAATACGGTCTCTTTCATGACTGCAAAGGTATTCAAAACCCTCGCGACACCCTCGTTGTTAAGGTTTAACGGGCTTTGACTTTTAAGAAAGCTTGGAGTATCTTTGTAAAAGACTAAAAATCCACTCGATATGAATGCCTTGATTACCGCTGCTGATGCAATTGCTTTGGAAGAACGTCATGGCGCCCACAATTATCATCCGCTGCCGGTGGTGCTTACCCGTGGCGAGGGTGTGTTTCTTTGGGATGTTGATGGTAAGCGATATTTCGATTTTTTATCCGCTTATTCTGCCGTCAACCAAGGTCACTGCCATCCGCGTATTGTAGGTGCTTTGCAAGAGCAGGCATCGCGGCTAACATTAACCTCGCGTGCGTTTCACAATGATCTTTTGGGCAGATATGAGGAATACATGACCAAGCTGTTTGGTTACGACAAGCTGTTGCCGATGAATACGGGAGTTGAGGCGGTGGAGACAGCTGTTAAGTTATGCAGGCGTTGGGCTTACGAGGTAAAAGGTATTCCAGCTGACAAGGCTGTTATTGTGGTTTGCGAAGGTAATTTCCATGGTCGAACCATGACGGCGGTATCTGCATCCATAGATCCCGATTCGCGTATCAACTACGGACCGTATTTGCCTGGCTTCAAAGTGGTGCCATATGATGATGTTGCTGCTTTAGAGTTTGCGTTGGAGGATCCCAATGTGGCGGGTTTCCTTTTGGAGCCGATGCAGGGCGAGGCAGGTGTTGTAGTTCCGAAGGATGGTTATTTGTTGAATGCTTTTAACGCTTGCAAGGCTCGCAATGTGCTTTTCATGGCGGATGAAATACAAACGGGTATTGCTCGTACGGGCAAGATGCTTGCATGCGACCACGAAGGTTTCAGACCTGATATTCTGATGTTGGGCAAAGCCCTATCGGGTGGTGTGTTGCCTGTTTCTGCGGTGTTGGCTGATGATGAAATCATGTTATGCATCAAGCCTGGCGAACATGGCTCCACTTATGGCGGTAATCCTTTGGCATGTGCTGTGGCGATGGAAGCCATGCAAGTGATACTGGATGAAAAGATGGCCGACAATGCAGCCCACTTAGGAGAGGTTTTAAGGAGAGGTTTGCGTAGCCTGAACGACGACCGTGTGAAAGCGGTGCGTGGCAAAGGTTTGCTCAATGCCATTGTGATAGAGCCTCGTAATGGCAAAACCGCTTGGGATCTTTGTTTGAAAATGGCTGAAAACGGTTTATTGGCCAAGCCCACCCACGGCGATATCATCCGCTTTGCTCCTCCGTTGGTAATCACCGAAGATCAAATCAATGAGTGTTTGGAGATTATTGCGAAGAGTTTGAGGGAATTTTAATAGAACACAGATTTAGCGGATTGAACAGATCAACGCGGATTTGTTCTTCGTCTCATATCTAATCCGTGTAAATCCCAATAATCCGTTTCATCCGTGTTCTCATTTTTCCTCAAATGGACATAAGCCTCTACTGCCTACCGCCGCCGCTTCCCGCTACCTCCTCACTTCCAACTCGAGTCTGGATTTTCTTTTTTCAAAATTGCTGATGAAATCAGTGATAAAATGAAAATGAAAAACACCGATCCAATGAAACTACCTGCGGCGAGCATGCCTGGATTAGAGAACATATCGGTGAACTGCATGGCCTGTTCGATTTCCTTTTGGTTTAGTCCCTTTTCTTCCATTTCCATCTCCTGTAAGATGCGCATCTTATCGATGAACTCAGGGTTCAGGAATTTGTAGTACAGGTAGTAGTAAACAGCGGTGATGCTGCCCGATTTCCAGCCAAGGCCGAAACCTTTTGTCAAGCCTTCGCCAATGGTGAGGAAGCCATTGTTGTCCAAATCACGGAAATCACGGAGATGAACATGACAGATGTAAATAGTGAGAATAGAAGTTGCAACCATAACCCCATTCTGAAGGGTTTGATTTCCGTCCATTCCCAGTCCGAAAATTACCAATGAAATGATGATTTGAATGCCCGCGAGCATTAACACATAGCGGTCGGTGGTTTTCATGTTATTTGTTTTTAAAGATGTTTTCGAGTAAAGGCGCTATCACCTTGCCAGTGGTTCCGTTCGGTGGTTGTATGCCGAGGATCCTGGATATAGTTGGAGCAATATCGGTAATGCAAGTTTCGGTTTGCAAAGTTTCGTTTTTTACACGCCAACCGTAAAAAATTAATGGCACATGTGTGTCGTAGGTATATCCTGCTCCATGTGTGGTGCCTTTGGTTTTGTATTCAACCAACCCGGGCTCTAAAATGATGACTACATCTCCAGAGCGCTTCGGGTAGTAACCTTTTTGCACCAATGATTTGATGCCCCATGTGTATTCGTTGGAGTAGAGTTCTCTGGATGTAAGCGACCACGATACGCCTTTGATTTCCGATAGGAAGCGTGCCGATTCTCTTGAAACCGACTCAAGATCCAGTTTGTTGACGGCTATGAGTTGATGGTTCAGATAAACCTGGTCGTTTTCGAAATCCAAAATCCAGTTTCCTGCACCATATTTCGAAACCAAAAATTTCGACAGCGTATCGGATGCCGCTACAGCATTGAATATGCCCGCATTCAATTGGTGTGATTGCATGAAACCTACATTGGGAATGGCGGCATGGTCGGCAGTGAGGAAAAACAAAACATTTTCTTTTCCCACTTCCTTTTCCACCAATGTAAACAGCGTAGCCAGGTCGCGGTCTAATCGCAAGTATATGTCTTGTATCTCTACGGCATGTGTTCCGAATTGGTGACCAACATAGTCGGGGGTTGAAAAACTGACTGCCAGTAAATCAGTGAAGCCATCCAGCCCCAGCTGTTCACTTCTGAGGGCCTCTAATGCGAATTTCATGGTTATGGTGTTGCCAAAAGGACTGTACTTGAGTAGATCATATGGCTTGGCACCGCCAACTTTCAAATCATGTGGAAATACAGGTTTTGTTTCTCCGGGAAAAAGGTCTTCGTAAGGCGTGTCGTCGGGCGTACTTTCGGTGTATTGTTCAATAGGCAAAAGTGTATTCCATGGCTTCGACAGGTACTCTTCCGGAAGTTTCTGATCATTGAACCGGTTCACCCAAGCAGGGAGTTCGTTCATGTACCAATTGCTGGTAATCCATTTCCCGGTCATGCCATCATACCAATAGGCAGCGTTGGCCGAAGCACCGGCAGGCAAAATGGCGCCACGGTCTTTGAGTGCGATTCCAATCACCTTTGAGCGCATATTGCTCCACATCCTTAATTCGTCGGAAATGGTAGTGGTGAGTAATCGGGATGGCGATTGCTTGCCTTCCAAACCATCCGAACCAACACCTTTCGCTGTGGAATCGGATGTTACATAAACGGCTTTTCCTTCATTGCGTTCATACCAGTTGTTGCCGATGATG
>JBJTQS010000205.1:0-2745 GCA_046075765.1 Bacteroidota bacterium | reverse complement strand
CGGTACGTTTCTTGTCTGATTCAATGGGATTGTCAGCCCATTTCAATGTGGTTGAAAAGGAAAACATGGAGATACCATACGCTTATTTGTCCAACTATTCCTCTCCAGATCAGCTCATCCAACAGCCCTCATACATGCAAGTTTTTCGCGATAGATTCCCCTTTGTTTCAGGATTAAGCGCTTTGGATTTGTTGATGAACCTCGGTCCGGCAAGTGTAGGTTACCTGAATTCTATGGGTGTTCCGACTCAGCCGAAAAAGTAAATCGGGACTTTACGCATTGGAATAGCCAGTATCGGAATATCGCTGGCCAAGGTAAATTTTCTAGTCAATCCAGGGTCGAAAATCCTTTCAAAAACACCTCGATGGTGGGTAGTTAACACCAGTAGGTCAGCATCCAAATCCTTAACAAACCCATCCAAGCTGGCTACCGTATCTACCATGGTAACAACTTTTTCATTGACGTTACAATTTGGTGCATGCTGATGAATTATTCCGGTTAGCCTTTTTTGATAATGCTTCATGTCATCTTCAATGGTTGGTGAACCGGCACTGAATAAGGTTATATCAAAGGTGTTTTGTAACAGGCTTTCGGAGAGCCAGGCAAGAGTTTGATCATATTCGATATTAGGATCTACCCCAATCACAATCTTGGAAATCTTGAGATAGGGCATTGATTCCGGTATAACAAGAACCGGCATTTCCGAATTGGTGGCAACGTGTGAGGCATTGGAACCTATAAAACGATCTAAGGTGCTTTTTGCCCCTTTGGTTCCCATTACGATCATGGAGGCATTGACTTCCTTCGCGGTTTTAAGAATTGTTTCTGCAACCGGACCCTCTTTCAAAATGGTCCTGCAATTTCCTTTAACCTCATTGCTCCAAAGTTGAATTAAATGCTCGGCACCAAGATTTTCGCTTATATGTTCTCGAATGCTTTGAGTATTTGCACTCAAATTGCCTATTGGCTCCGAAACATGTAGTAGTATCAATTCTCCTTGGCGCTTGTCCATTAACGACGCGGCAAATTTTATGACTATCAAGGAGTTTTCTGAAAAATCGATTGGAACCAAAATGGAGCTCATATTGAATTGAGTTAATTAGATTTTTCACCAAGGTGTAAAATGTTTTATGAACCGTTTATGATGTTGGTCATGCATTTGAAAACCATTTTGCGGAACGGTTTTTGGTTAGCATCAAATGGTTAAATTTGACCATGCACCAAACCATTCTGATTATTGATTTCGGTTCCCAATATACTCAATTGATTGCCAGGAGATTACGGGAATTAAATGTATATTGTGAAATCCATCCATACAACCATTTACCTAAAATGGATGGTCGGTTCAAGGGAGTAATTTTATCTGGCGGACCTGCTTCTGTTCGGGATCAGGATGCACCTCAAATTGATACGGGCATTATTAGAGACAATTATCCTGTGCTTGGTATCTGCTATGGAGCCCAACTGATGGCTCAGCAGGCAGGTGGAAGTGTGACACCTTCCAAAATACGAGAGTATGGCAGAGCCATGCTTTCCGTTAAGGAATTCAATTGCTCAATTTTCAAAAATGTTGCTGCATCCTCTCAAGTATGGATGTCACATGGCGACACCATCACCGATGTGCCGCAACAGTTTAAAATTGTTGCGGGTACTGACACGGTGAGGGTTGCCGCTTATCAAATTGAAGGAGAACGCACCTTCGGCGTACAATATCATCCGGAGGTTGTTCATTCCAATGAGGGCACAGCCATGCTTTCAAATTTCATTTTCGATGTATGTGGCTGCACTGGCGATTGGACACCTTCTTCATTTATTGATGAAACCATCAACGGACTCAAACAACAGTTGGGCAACGACAAGGTGATTTTAGGTCTTTCCGGCGGAGTTGATTCTGGAGTTGCAGCCATGTTGTTGCATCGAGCTATCGGACCAAATTTGCATTGCATTTTCATCGACAATGGACTACTTCGCAAAAACGAATTCCACCAAGTGCTCGATGCCTACCGCCATATGGGTTTGAATATTCGTGGTATTGATTCATCTTCAAAGTTCTATTCAGAGCTTGCTGGAAAGTCGGATCCTGAACAGAAACGAAAAACCATTGGACGGGTCTTCATTGAGGAGTTTGAGCGTTGTGCTGCTGAAATTCAAGATGTGAAATGGTTGGCCCAAGGCACCATTTATCCAGACGTGATTGAATCTGTTTCAGTCAAAGGTCCCAGTGCAACTATCAAGTCACATCATAATGTGGGCGGACTCCCCGAGAAAATGAGTTTAAAAGTGGTAGAGCCTTTGCGTTCATTGTTCAAGGATGAAGTACGTAGGGTTGGTAATGCTTTGGGAATGCATCCGGATCTATTGAATCGTCATCCATTTCCTGGACCGGGATTGGCTATCCGCATACTAGGTGACATTACGCCTGAGAAAGTTTCTATCATTCAGGATGTCGATGAAATATTCATAAACGGACTTCGCGAAAGTGGATTGTATGATAGCGTCTGGCAAGCGGGCAGCATTTTGTTGCCGGTTAAATCGGTGGGTGTGATGGGAGATGAGCGAACCTATGAGGATGTAGTTGCACTTCGAGCTGTTTCATCCACAGACGGTATGACCGCGGATTGGTGTCATTTACCTTATGAGTTTCTTGGACAGGTTTCAAATGAGATCATCAACAAGGTTAAAGGCGTGAATAGGGTAGTATATGATATCAGTTCAAAGCCACCTGCTACAATTGAGTGGGAATAA
>JBJTQS010000204.1:0-3678 GCA_046075765.1 Bacteroidota bacterium | reverse complement strand
GTGTTCCATTGCTGATACTTCATCCATCAGCATAGTTTAAGCTCTAAATATAAACCAAGGTAGGTTCCAACCATTGTTGTAAATTCGCTTTCCATTTAGAAAAAGCATGGCTGGATTGGATGTCAAAGGGAAAGAGCGAGTTCGAACATTAGCATGGGTATTGGCAGTGAGCACCCTCTTGCTCGGCATAAAATTCACTGCCTGGTTCATCACCAAATCGAATGCCATCCTTACCGATGCTTTGGAGTCCATTGTAAATGTGGTGGCCGGATCTTTTGCTCTTTACAGTATCTATTATGCATCACAACCCAAAGACGAAAACCATCCATATGGTCATGGTAAAATCGAGTTTCTTTCTGCAGGTTTTGAAGGTGGACTGATATTCATTGCCGGATTGACCATTATGGGCAATTCTATTTACGGTTTTTTTGTACCGTCTATGCTTCATGATCCACAAACCGGAGCATGGCTTTCTGCTTTGTCGGGAGGTATCAACTTCATAATGGGAAGCATGTTAGTTGCCAAAGGGAAAAAGAGCGGATCGTTATTGATGACCGCCAACGGCAAGCACCTTATTTCCGACACGGTAAGTAGCGTTGGATTGGTTGCAGGATTGGTTCTGATTTGGTTCACCGGTTGGCTATGGCTTGATTTAATCATGGCACTCATTTTTGGATCCGTTATTCTTGTTACAGGATTCAACATCCTTAAAAAATCCGTTACAAGTTTGTTGGATGAGGCTGACATAGAAAAACTGGATTTATTGGTCAAGCAAATGCAGTCGCACAGAAGTGCCAAATGGATCGACATACATAATCTGCGTGTCCTCAAATACGGAACGGACCTTCATGTGGATTGCCACATCACACTTCCTTGGTATGCCAATCTTGAAGATACACATAAGGAGGTTAGTTCAGTTGAAAACCTAATCAAGGATAGCCTAGGCAGTGAAGTTGAATTTTTTATTCATGCCGACCCTTGTGTTCCTCCCAAATCTTGTGCTGTTTGCCAGATTCATGATTGCAAGGAAAGAAAAGCTGTATTCACTGGCAAAGTGGAATGGAAAATTGAAAACATGCTTCCCAATAGAAAGCATGGACATGATGATTGAACCAATCAGGAATTTACGGCCATTTCCAATTTTCGTTTTAATTCAGAGGCATCCACTATCCCCGACTCACGCCAAACCACCTTGCCCTTTCTGAAAATCATCAAAGTGGGTACTCCCATGATGTTATAGGCGGCGGCTGCAGATTGGTTCTTATCTACATCCACTTTCAGTATTTGGGCGGTATCCCCAACCATTCCCGACAACTCTTTCAGTATTGGCTCCATCATTTTGCATGGCCCACACCAGGTGGCATAAAAATCGACTAATACCGGTTTTTCAGAATTGATTATTTCGTTGAATGTGCTCATTATTTCAATTTTAAGTGGCTGAGTCCAACAGAGCCAGAAATTAGATTTAACGGATGGGTAACGCAAATTTAAAACCTACACTCCTACCAAATCGTGACTTTTGTCACTGCTTCGGCATTAATACCCTTGTACGAATTAACAAATATTTAACATTGGATTAATGTTCTCTAAATGACCTTGGGAGAAGTTTGCATCCAATTAATATTCAATTAACATAAACTAATTAAAAATTTAAAAATGAATCACTTAAGGTCAATTGTATTAGTACTTTCCCTAGGCTTTTTGGCATCTTGTGGAGGTAAAAAGGAAGCTGAATCAACCTCCAATGTCCTAAAAGGTGAGGTTCGCATCGACGGATCCTCTACTGTTTATCCAATCACTGAAGCAATTGCCGAGGAATTCCGTGCCGTACAACCAGAAGTAAAGGTTACTGTAGGTTTATCAGGAACTGGAGGTGGATTTAAAAAATTCACACGCGGTGAAATCGACATCAATGATGCTAGCCGAAATATCAAGCAAGAAGAGATAAATGCTGCAAACGCATCCAAAATCGGGTACCTTGAATTGAAAGTAGCCTATGATGGTTTAACAGTTGTGGTGAACCCAGAGAACACTTTTGTAAACGACATGACAGTTGAAGAGTTGAAAACCATGTGGGCTCCTGAAGCACAAGGCAAAATCACTAAATGGAACCAAATTCGTAAAGAATGGCCAAACGAAGAGTTCCGCCTTTATGGAGCAGGTACTGAGTCAGGAACATATGACTATTTTACTGAAGCGGTAGTTGGAAAGAGCCACAGTAGTCGTGGCGATTATACAGCAAGTGAGGATGACAATGTGTTGGTAAAAGGCATTTCTTCCGACAAAAACGGACTTGCCTTCTTCGGTTATGCTTATTTCGAAGAGAATGCCGCAAAATTAAAAGCCATTGGAATTGATGATGGAAAAGCGGAGAATGGTGCTGGTCCCATTTTGCCAAGTATTGAAACTGTAAAAAACAAATCTTACGCCCCATTGTCGCGTCCGCTTTACATCTATGTAAATTCAACAGCAGTGATGCGTCCAGAAGTTACTGAATTCGTTCGCTTCTATCTGAAGAACGCTGGAACGCTTTCAGCAGAGGTAGGTTTCATTCCTATGACTGATGCCGAATATCAGGCTGAACTCGACAAATTCGAAAAGTTCATTTTGGAGCATAAACCCAAAAAATAATGATTTCTAAAAGCGAATTGATTTAAAATTAAGTTTTGTGATCCGGAGAATATCCCGGATCACTTTTCATTTACTTGTATGCTGAGCAAAAAAAGAAGAGAGAAACTGATAGAGATAGCTTTAGGTGCTTGTGCATTACTCACGGTCCTAACCACTATCGGCATTTTATATGTTTTAACCAGCGAAGCCTATGCATTCTTTTCGGAGGTCAGCATTTTCGATTTTTTAACCGACACCCAGTGGACTCCCCTATTTGCCGATAAGCATTTCGGTATCCTGCCTTTACTGTCTGGCACGCTGCTTACATCTTTCATCGCGATAATGGTTGCGCTACCAACCGGACTCACCATTGCCATTTACCTGAATGAATATGCTTCAAAGCGTTTCAAGATGGTGATCAAGCCTATTCTTGAAATCCTTGCATCCGTTCCAACGGTAGTTTATGGGTTCTTCGCGCTCACTGTGGTTACTCCATTTTTTCAAATGCTGTATCCCGAAATGTCGGGCTTCAACTCACTATCGGCAGGATTTGTAATGGGAATCATGATTATCCCTTACGTATCGTCCTTGAGCGATGATGCCATAGCAGCTGTGCCACGATACATTCGAGAAGGATCACTGGCATTGGGTGCCAACAGGCTTCAAACAGCGTTCAAGGTAATACTTCCCTCGGCATCATCAGGGATCATTGTAAGTGCCATTTTAGCTATATCAAGGGCTATCGGAGAAACGATGATTGTGGCCATAGCTGCCGGTCAGCAACCCAGGCTTACCGCGAATCCGTTTGTTCCTGTAGAAACCATTACTACTTATATCGTTAAGGTGAGCCTTGGCGATGTTGCCCATAATTCACTTGAATACCGAACCACTTTTGCAGCAGGCATCACCTTGTTTGTATTCACATTCATGCTGAACAACCTCAGTTATTACCTGAATAAAAAGTTGGAGAAGAAATATGTCTGATCGTTTCACCAAAATATCTCGTTTCAAAGACAAGTCCTTTAAATACCTAGGACTCTTCTGCACCTTTTTCGGATTGGCGATGTT
>JBJTQS010000203.1:0-14089 GCA_046075765.1 Bacteroidota bacterium | reverse complement strand
CCATTTACTAATTACTACCTACCACTTACCACTTACCACTTACCACTTACCACTACAGCCTAACTACGCCTTAGTAACTTTCTTGTAAGTACGCAAAGCGAGTGTTACAACCGCCGTAATCCCCAAAACCCACCACGCTTGTTGATGGCCTTGGCTCCAAGCCTCTGCCGGCTGAAAGTTATGCGCCACCACATCATGCAAGTATGTTACAAAAACAAAGCCCAGCACCGTGGCGAGCCATCCCGAGTATTCGCGAATCAAAACAGGCTTTAAGGAGAACCGTTCCGATGCCGCCACAAAACCGGTTAATTTGGGAATGAAAGCAGGGATATTGTCGGCCCATGCATCGTATGCCGCACCGAACTTACCGATGAGGAAATTTTCTTCGGTAGCCATGATGCGTTCGTAGTAAATCCAATAAAGCAGCGTTACCACAGCAGTAAACCAAATGCTGCCGGTGAAGATCACAATACCGATCCACATGAGGTAATTGGCCACGTATAGGGGATGCCGTACCAGCGAATAAGCTCCTGTGGAGTTCAGCACTTCCGCCACTTGTTCTTTGGTGTTCCTTCCCGAAGTACCGCGTGGCGTGGTGCCCACTACATATGCACGCATGAGCGCTCCGCAAACGCTGACGGACACAGCCACCCAAAACACCCACATGGGGGGCATTCCGCATCCCGTAAGTACTACAGGTACGGCCAACAAGAACAATACAACTGGAATTTGTCCGCGATACCTGAAAAGCCAGGTTCCCTGCGACACCATTTCTTTAGCTAAGCCCATGTGATCAATGTAATTGGTGCCAAATGTATACGGAATAGCTTAGGCCTATCCCACTGCCTCAATAATTATTTTAACCTTTTCCTTGTTCACATATGTCGATAATTAATGTTTCCCATCCGAGGGCTTTAACCTATCTTTACCGCTACAAAAATCCAGAAACAAATGAGCCTGCTCGTAGTCGGAACCGTAGCGTTCGACGCCATTGAAACCCCTTTCGGAAAAACAGACAAGATCATCGGTGGCGCTGCTACCTATGCCGGATTGTCGGCATCCTTCTTCACCGACAACATCAACCTCGTTTCGGTGGTGGGTGATGATTTCCCAACAGCAACCATCCAAGGCTTCAACGACCGTGGCATCCGCACCGAGGGACTTCAGGTTTTGCAGGGGCAGAAATCATTTTTCTGGTCGGGTCGCTACCACAACGACATGAATACCCGCGACACATTGGCCACCGAGTTGAATGTTATTCTTTCTTTCGACCCCATCATCCCCGAATCTTACCAAGATTGCGAGTTCCTCATGTTGGGGAATCTGATGCCATCCTTGCAGATGAAGGTTTTGGATAGGTTGCAAAACCGCCCGAAACTGGTGGTGATGGATACGATGAATTTCTGGATGGAGACCGCTCTGGAGGATTTGATGAAGATGATTGCTCGCACCGATGTGCTCACCATCAACGATGCCGAAGCGCGTCAACTTTCAGGCGAATATTCGTTGGTAAAAGCCGCACAGAAGATATTGGCCATGGGCCCCAAATACCTCATCATCAAAAAGGGCGAGCATGGGGCTTTGTTATTCAATAATGAGCAGGTGTTTTTCGCGCCTGCGCTTCCGCTGGAGGATGTATTCGATCCAACTGGGGCGGGTGACACATTTGCCGGAGGATTCATCGGCCATTTGGCCCGTACCCGCGACATCTCTTTCGACAATATGAAACGCGCCATCATTTTCGGATCGGCTATGGCTTCTTTCTGTGTCGAGAAGTTCGGTACCGAGCGCTTACTGGAAGTAACCGACGAAGAACTCGAGAACCGCGTTCAGGAGTTTGTTGATTTGGTGCAGTTCGATATCACCCTGGTATAATTTACAATTGACTATTTACAATTGACTATTTTGAATTGTAAATTGTAATTTGTCAATTGTCAATCAACTTCGTATTCCAGCTTCACAGTAATGTTCGCCGTTTTGCGTTTGGAAGAAGTGTTGAAGGAACCGCCCCAGGAAAAATCTTCGGAGGAGTTTTGAGCTACGATTTGGAACACGCCCATGTTGGCGTTTTTCAGTGAGCCTACGGAGCTGCCAGCATTTTCGGCAATTTTCTTGGCACGCTCGTTGGCATCTTTGGTGGCTTGGGCAATCATTTCGATTTTCAGCTCCGACAACTTCGTGTAGTAATATTGAGGGTCTTGGGAGTAAAACTCAACGCCAGAATTGATCAGCTCACTCACTTGTCGGGATATGTCTTCAACCTTATCCACCTCTTTCGATTCAATGGTCACCGATTGGTCGAGGAGGTAGCCGGCAAAACGCTGCTCTTTCACATTCATCTCCGAATCATAAATGGTTTGAAACTCTTTGTTGATGCCAACGGCCGAGAATACAATGTTCGCATCTTTGATACCTTTTGTGTTGAGGTATTTGCGGATGGTTTCGCGGTCGCGATCGAGTTCGGCATAGGCGTCTTTCAAAACCAAGTTGCGCTTGCTGAAATTGCCGCTCCAAACAATCAGATCAGATACAAAATCCTTGGTGCCAAGTCCGGTTACGGCAATGGTGTTCGCAGATTTATTACGGTTTTGAAAGGCATTGCCTAATACCATGGCTGTGGTGATCACCGAAAGGCCGATGATGATGGATGAAAGATGGTTTTTCATGGGTTTGATTTTTTACGGCGGTAAAAGTAATTATCCTGGATTCCAAAACAAATGATTCGCGTCAGCCTATTGTTTTATGTTTTTGCGTCGGAGTTGCTGATAGTCGAGGTAATAAACCATTTTCAGGGAGATGCTGTTCGTTTGCGGGTCGTTGATGATGCGCTCGAAGTTGGAACCGTAAGGCTTGAAAACGGTAATGCTCATCAGTTCGTTCTCGATGATGTTCTTGTAAACCACCGATAAGGTGCTGCCCGGCGCAAACATCCACGAGTAAACGACATCTACATTGAAAATATTGTAATCGAAGTTGTTGTTATTCGGATATTCTTGGGTTTCTTGCAAGGAGCCATCCGCCATCAAAACCGCATAGCCGTCATGCTTGGCATAAGCACGGTAATGGCGTGCGTTTAATGATAGGACCATGTCTTTTGAAAAGGCATATGTGCCTGTGAGTTGTACCGATTGCGTTGACAGGTTTCGGATTCCGTAAATGATGTCACCATTGTTGTCGATATCGGAGAAGCCCACATTTTTTGGATCGCTATCCACATAGATTTTCAATTTCAGATTTGCCCGATCGGAGAGGCGGAGCCTGAAAGTGGTGGACGAGGATAGATTGATGCCCTGATACAGTTCCGTACGAGTTCCTCCCGAAAAATTCTGATCTACAGCCAAGGTTTTGCGGTAATCGGTACTCAAGCCGATGGAGCCGCCTGCAAACCGAAATCCTTTTTGGAATCGGCCTGGCACGCGCGGTTCGAAATAATCATAAAAGTCGCCGGGTGTGTAAGACAATCCGCCAAACATGGTGAAGTAGCTCTTGAAAGTGGTGAAGTTGAAAATGTTGATCATGTTGTCGACCAAGCGCCCGGTTCCGTAAAGCGTGTTTAAATCGTAATTAAGATTTGTATAGCTGCTGCGTATAATGCCAACAGGCTCATAAATATTGTAGGATACTTGAAACTCGTTGGAAGCGGTTTGGTTGATGGTTTGATAACCCATGTCGATCGACTGGTACCGGTTATCGAATACCAATCTTGAAAACCCATAGCCGAATCTCCCGCCACCTTGCTTGTTTGCAAACACACGATAAGCATAACCCGTTTCATTTTTCTGGGCTCCGGTATCATCAATCAAATTGGTGCGGTAGCTCATGCCTGCGTCAGCTCCAATAGAAAAAGTGTTTTTCTTATTGCTGATGGTGAAGCCGGTGTTGGTGACATTGGCATCCGTATAACGACCCTCACGAATCACATTGGTGTTTATCAGATAAATCTCTGAGTTGTTTTTCAGATCTTGGTCCAATACCAAAGCACTGTAGTTGGTAAGCGGCTCCGTGAGTATTTTCCGAGTAGAACCATCGGGTCGCTTGGCAATGGCGTACATGTTGTCGGTAATTGCGTTGAAAATGCCGATGCCCAATCCATTTCCTGTGCGTCCTGTGAAGCGCGTTGCGTTGAGTAGCTTCACGGTCGATGGATTTTCAACAAGTTCCTCTCCATCCAAAAGACTCCCCTCCGCGGAAAAAAAACCCGAAGGCGTTTTGCCGATACGACGAGTATAAAACAGGTTGTTCCGGTTAAACAAATCTGCGCCTTCTTTGAAGAAGGAGCGGTTCTCGTCATAGGTGCTTTCCTGGTAACTCAGGTTCTTCACTTTATTGTCCGACTGTACTTGTCCGAAATCGGGCAGCAAGGTCATGTCAATGGTGAATCGCTCATCAACCCCGTATTTGACATCCGCGCCAGCGTTATAAGAAAACCCGCGCTGATAATCTATCGTTCCATTGGCATCCGAAACAAACGGCACCGATTCGGCATAAGCCGAAACATAGGGCGTGAGTGAAAGGCGAAGAGGAGGATCGATGTTTTTCAGGTTGGTAAGATGCCCCCAGTAAACCATGGGATTGCTAGCCTCAGGAGGCACAGGCGCCCACATGGTAAACTCGCGGTTCCTTCGGATGGAACGATTGAGTTGAAACGACCATTGTTGTTCATCCATGGCTGGAAAACGAAACGCGCTGTAAGGAATGCGAAATTCAACACACCATCCATTGGCATCGAAACCCACGGCACTTTCCCAAACCGCATCGAAGGTTTCATCGAAATATTTTTCATCAAACTGTACACCGGCAGCCGTAACACCGAAAACATAATTTTCTTGGTGCTTGCCGTAAGGATCCATGGCCACGCGGAAGTAGTCGGCGTTTACATTAGAGTTATCGCGTAATCCGAACTCCTTTAAAATAGAATCCGGAGCAGAGTCGAAAAGTTCTGCGAGCACATATAGTGCATCGTTGTCATATGCGACTCTTACCGATGAACGCTGACTCGCCGGTGCTCCGTTGTTAGGTACGAACTGGGTGAAGTTGGTGATTTCAGGAACGCTCATCCAGGCAGCATCACCAGACTTGCCATCTATTTTCGGTGCAATTGAAATTCGGGTCGCTGCATGTTGAGGGACACTGATGGAATCGGAAGTTTGACTAAAAACCCATGAAGGAAGCAGCGAAAAAAATAATCCAAGAATCAGAAAACGATTTCGCATGCTATGCCGCGGTTTTGATTTGATAGGGGTTTAATCAATTACTTTCTAAGACCTGGAACAACTCATCCAGCTTGGGAGTTAATATGACTTCAATGCGTCTGTTTTTCTTACGGGCATCCGCTGTATTGGCTTTGTCAATAGGCATGTATTCGCCACGACCAGCGGGAGTTAATCGCACCGGAGCAACGCCTTTGTTCTTCTCCAGTATTCGCACAACGGAAGTGGCACGCAATACGCTCAAATCCCAATTATCCTTGATGGCGCCGCCCTTGATGGGAACATTATCCGTGTGCCCTTCGATCAATACGTTGATGTCGGTGTTTTTGGCCAACACATTGCCCAACTCCTTAAGTGCATCTTCTCCTTTCGGGTCCACCACCGTAGATCCGGATGCGAATAGCAAGCGTTCCTCCAACGATACGTAAACTTTACCGTTTTTCTGCTCTACGGTCAGTCCTTGACCTTGAAAGCCCAGCAAAGCCTTGGTAACGGTTTCCTTGAGGGCTTTTACGGCACTGTCTTTACTGTCTAAGACCTGTTGCAATTCGGCCACGCGTGCTTCGCGCAATTTCAATTGTGCTGATGTCTCGTTCAGTTCGCGTTCGCGTGCTGCCAAGGCATCTTCTTTGCGTTGTAACTCCTCTTGTGTCTGATTCAATTGACTGATGAGTTTGCGGTTTTCACTTTGGCCGCTCGCCAACATTTTCTCATTGTTCTTCGAGAGTTTGTCGTATGAGTCTGACAATTCATTGTACAATTTGGTCAAACGCCTGGTACCTTCACCCATCGAAGTGGTGTCGTTACGCAGGTATTTGTTCTGCTGATCGAGTTCGCTGTTGCGCGAATCCAATTCGCTGATGCGGGTGTTGGCCGCAAGCATATCGGCTTTCAGTTTGGCGTTCTCCTCATCACATTGCAGCTTGCTGGTTTTCATCTCGTCAAACATCCTGGAGGGCACGCATGATGCGGTGAGGCATGCTGCAAAAACGGCCAATAGAATACGGTTGCTTCTCATTTTTTTTGTGATTTATAACGAATCACCAAGTTCCGTAATTGTGCAGCAGTGTTAGTTGTTTACATGGCACACTTTTCAACAGCACACTTTTTGTAAAATCCCGAACGTTATTAGGAAACAGTTTGCCTGTTTAAACGTAATAGGAGCCACCCAAACCATCAATCCAATACAGCCATGGCTAACTTGAGCACCAACTGGGTTACCGAGAAACACATTGATTTTGAGTATAAAAAGTATCTGTTGCTCGGATATTTGAAGGAGGTTAGCGAGCAATTCGAGTCGGCCCGACTATATCCCTCCTTAGCCGATTTGATTCGCCATTACCGCAATGTGCTATCTATCCGCGATGGCAAGCAGTTCCTTTCGATGCAGTTTCCTGAGCAATTGAAGACGGCTGATGTGGTTAAACTTCGGATGGTATATGAGAAGTTGGTGACTGATGATGAGGTGATGGAGGAAATCGGAAACATTATCCATTATTCCATCCCGCAATTCGAAAAACATATCCGTGAAGGCAAAGAAATCTATGAGTTCATCGAATCGCATCTCAATATCGCTCCGGTAGGGATTGTCCCTTTGCAAATCGACGAAGGATACTTGTTGCTTCGCTCGGCAGCGTATACTGATACGCTGGTTTATGAGTACCATCTAACCGTTTTTGAGGGTCCGGATGAGCGGTACAGGGGCATTCACACCCAATATCTGTGCTCTTTTCCATTCACACCCTTTCAAACATTTGAAAACATCAAATACGAACTGATCCGCTACCGAAAGGAGCTGCCCAACCCTGCCACCTATGTGGTAGAGTCCGACATGGCCTTTCCGCTCCTCGAATCCCTGCTACCAATTGCCAAGCGAACGCTGGTAAGGCATGTTTGTTCGCAAGGCGGAGCCTGCTGAGGCCGCGGCTTTTGATTATTTTCACACGCACACAATCATCCTGGCGTTGGAATTGTTTATTCCTTGCCGAAATCAAAGCGTGTTCAATATCCGTACCCTCATACCGATCCTGATAAGTCTGCTGTTTGCGGTTCAATCCGAAGCGCAGCAAAGAGGCTTGAATGTGCGCACGCAGGTTTTGGTGATCTCCTCGGATACGATTGTTTTCGATACCCTCAGCGTGGTGCCCGGTTCTTTACGCTTTGAGCTCGCCGATGGAACACCGTTTACCGACACCTCGGCCATCCGTATCGACTACGCTTCTGCTTCGCTCTTGGTGAATCGCAATTCTCAATCATTACCCGACTCCATTCGCATCTTCTACCGCACATTTCCGCTGCTGTTTACGCGCAATTGGACCAATCGCGACCGGGCTGTTATCGAAAAGTCATTCGGCGGAGCTTACAATCCGTTTTCCTATCCAAGTGAAACGCAGCGCGAAGACCCTTTCCGCACCGATGGACTTCAGCGCAGTGGTAGTATAGCGCGTGGCATCACTTTCGGCAACAACCAAGATGCGGTGGTGAATTCAGCTTTCAACCTGCAGATGTCGGGTAAGATCGGTGACGACATTGAAGTGCTGGCCGCCATCACCGATAACAACATCCCGGTTCAACCGGAAGGCAATACGCAACAGATACAAGACTTCGACAAGGTGTTCATCCAACTTTCCAAAAACAAAAGCAAGCTGATTGCTGGGGATTTTGAATTGCGCAGGCCTGAAAGTTACTTCATGAACCTGTACAAGAAAGGGCAAGGCGGAATATTCACCACCGAATACCCATCAGGACTCGATAACGGTTCTGTGATGCGTACAACGGTAAGTGGAGCCGTTTCCAAGGGCAAGTACGCACGCAAACCTTTCAACGGTTTGGAAGGCAACCAAGGTCCTTACAAACTTACCGGCGCCGACAACGAACCATTCATCATCATCCTGTCGGGTTCCGAAAAAGTATTTATCGATGGCAAGCTGTTGGTACGAGGAGAGTCGAATGATTATGTGATTGATTACAACACCGCCGAGATCAGGTTCACACCCAGGCAGCCAATCACCAAAGACAAGCGCATCGTGGTGGAGTTTCAATATTCCGACAAGAATTATGCGCGAACGATGTACTTCATCAACCAAGAATATGAGGACAAGCGCTGGAAAGTGAAGGCCAATATTTTTTCGGAGCAGGACTCCAAGAATCAACCGCTGCTTCAGGACCTCGATAATGAGCAAAAGGCTGTATTGGCTTCCGTAGGCGATAGTATTTTCAATGCGGTTTATCCGAGCATCGATAGTGTGGCATTCAACTCAAGTGAAGTGTTGTATGAGAAAATTGATTCGGCAGGTTATGTGTTTTATCGATACTCCACGGATTCGACCAAGGCGCGATACCGTTTAGGATTCTCGCTGCTTGGCAAAAACAGAGGGAACTACGAGCCTGTAGCAGCAGGAGCCAACGGCAGAGTGTTTCGTTGGATAGAGCCCGTGAATGGCGTGCCCCAAGGAACCTACGAACCTGTTGCGCTTCTGGTGTCGCCCAAGAAACAGCAGCTATTCACCTTCGGCACCGATTACAAAACCCGTTACGGAAAAGTTTTTGTAGAGGGATCCATGTCGCGAAACGACATCAACCTTTTTTCCAAATTTGATAAGTCGGATGATACGGGCTTGGCACTTACTGGAGGAGTTGAGCAAACGGTTCCGCTTACGCGGGATTCGCTTCGCGGATGGAAAATGATGACGGATTTCCGTTTCGAGCATGTGAACGCGCGATTCAAACCGCTGGAGTCGTATCGCAGCGTTGAGTTTACCCGCGATTGGAATTTAGTACCTGGAGCACCCGCATCCGACGAGTTGGCCTTGAGCGCAGGTGTTCGATTCATCCGTTCCGAAAAATCTATCGGATACCGATTCCGCACTTTTCAAGGAGCTGAAAATTACCGTGGCTATATGAACATGGCTGATTTGCGATGGGTGTTGGGCAAGTACAGTTTCTCTTCCGATGCCAGTTGGCTTTTGAGCGATAGCAAGGCACTGAACACATCATTCCTGCGATCATCAAATCAAATGGCTCGCAAGGTGGGCAAACTCACGGGAGGTATCCGCTACGATCAAGAGCGCAATTTGCAGTATGCGGGCACGAGTGATACACTGTCGCCTTTAAGTCGCGCATTCGATGTTTTCAAGTTGTTCATGGCATCGCCTGATTCGGGGCGTATTCGTTATTCTTGGGATGTTGCGCGCAGGTTCGATCGTGCCGCTTCCGCGGATGTGTTGCGTGAGGCCGCTCGTGCGGATGAGTTTTCGGGCAGGATGGATTTGTACGGGGCCAAAGGCAACAAGCTGTCACTTTCCACCATGTATCGCAACCTCTTCATCATCGACACCTTGTTGTCGGCGCAAGTGCCCGAGGAGACCTTCCTGAGCCGCATAGAGTATAATGGCACATTTGAAGATGGATTGCTGGTGATGAACTCCTTTTACGAAGCAGGGTCTGGGCAGGAACCTAAAAAGGAATACGCATTCTTGGAAGTTGCACCGGGTACAGGTGTTTACACCTATGCCGGCGATTACAATGGCAATGGTGTTAAAGATTTGGATGAATTCGAAGTGGCGGCATTTTCAGACCAGGCTAATTATGTGAAAGTATTTTTGCCTACCAACGAATATGTCAGAACGCGTAACAACCAGTTCAGTCACTCCATGTCCATAAACCCCGCTGCATGGTTCGCCAAGAAACCGGGTAAAGGAAAATTCATCAGTCGTTTCGCCAACCAAACATCTTATCGAGCCGAGAATCGCTTGATCTTGGATGATGTGTTCAAAGCCTTGTATCCGTTTGATGCCAATATCGAGGACTCTGTATTGGTAGCAACAGGAAGGACGCTCAGAAGCACTTTGTATTTCAACAGGAGCAGTACGGTGTTCAGTATGGACATCACCCATGCCGACAATCGCAACAAATCCATTCTTTCCAATGGAAGTGAGTCTCGGCAATTGCAAAACAACACACTTAACGCCCGATGGAACATTACACGGGTTTATGGTTTGCAGTTGGCGTGTGAGCAAGGGGTAAAGACCAATGCTTCGGAGTTTTTCAAGAATCGCGATTACCGCATCGAGTCGCTTTCAGCGGAGCCGCGTTTTTCGATCCAGCCGAATGTTGATTTTCGGGTTACGGCCTCATACAAATATCAACTCCGTGAAAATGTGTTGGGCGAAAAATCGGCATTCAACACCGGAACGGCCGAAGTTCGATATGCGCCCGTTACCAAAGGTCTCTATACGGCGAGGTTCAGCGTGATCAACATTTCATATAATGCGCCGGAGAATACTTCGATTGCATACGAGATGTTGGAGGGGTTGCGCGCGGGCACCAATTACACGTGGAGTGTAGGAGTGCAACGCAACTTATCGAAGGCGGTGCAGATCAGTATTAATTACGAGGGAAGAAAACCGGAGGCTGTAAAAACCATTCACACTGGCACCATGCAGGCCAGGGCGTTTTTCTAGAAAATCACTTCAACTCGATGGAGGTGGAGCCCACCATGCTCCCATCGATATACACTTCAATGGTGTATTTGCCTTTGATGTAAACCGAACCTTTGTTCCATTGCACACATACAGGAGTTGATTCGTTGTCGTAATCAAAAGATTCCTTAACGGTGTAAAGCGTAGGCTGATTGTTGTACAGGAAGGTTTCCGAGTTGGTGGTCATTACTGCGTTGTCTGGACTCAGCACCCGCACAAAAGCGACCTTAGAACCTTTGTCGGCCACATAATTTTCCAGCAGGGTAAAACAGGTCTTGATGCCATCGGTGGCGGCCGCTCGGAATGTTTCAGATTCCTTTCCGGTGCTTTTATATTTCACGCCGATGGCTTTCAGGTCAACCGCTTTTAACACGGCTCCTGCAGCCACCTTGTTGGAAAGCTGTTGGTTTTCTTTACTAAGGCTTTGATTGATGGACCTTTCGTTGGCAATGGTGTTGTTTAAAGAGGAATTCAACGCTGAAAGGTTGGCATTCTCCATTTTCAAGGTGTCTAATTGTGCCAGATAACCTTGGTTCAATTGTTTCAATCGCACCAGTTCTTTCTTGGCCCTTTCCAATTGTACGGCATCACCCGAATTGAGCAAGCGTTGGATCTCATCCATTTTGGCTTTGATCTCATTTTCGCGATCTGCCAAACGACCATGTAGGCTTTGGTTTTCACGGTTGGCTTTGTCAAGAACCGCTTTTAATTGGTTCAATTCTGTTTCCAACGAATCTTTGGCTGTAAGGGTGTTAGTCAGTTCTGTGCTAACTTCCTCCAGATGTGCCTTTTTTTCGAAAAACTGCCAAAGGAGTAGGCCATTAACTCCCAGAAGTACGGAAATCACGACCAAGACGATCATTCGCTTGGAATGTTGTTCTTTTCTTTCGAAATCGTTGTATGGCAATTTGTTATCTTCCATATAATCCGGAATGCCTGGTAGAAACTTGTGGCGAAGGTACTACTTTAAGTAAAGTGGCGCAACTGTTTAGTTAACGGAATTCACCCCCTAACTTAACGTGGTATTTTTGCAGCCGTTCCAGATTTTTGAATTACACCTCTTTTAAAGTGACAGGTTGAAAGTAAAAAGTCACAAGTTACAAGCGCCGCCCTGAGCTTGCTTACGCTGAGCTTGTCCGATAGCTATCGGACGAAGCGTCGAAGGGTGAAAAGTTACAAGTGTCGCCACCGTCCGATAGCTTTCGGACTACCGCTTCTAAGTACTGTTACTGCTAATACCACTGCCACTCTAACTTTCTCTCTAAACCTTTTCTCCTCATGCTATCCCACATCCTTGATCTCCTTCATCTTTTTTTCCCAGACGTTTGTTCGGGTTGTCGCCAAGGGTTGTTACACGGCGAACAAATCCTTTGTACCCAGTGCCATTTGGTATTGCCCCGTACCGGTTTTCACTCTTTGTATGGAAATGAAGCAGAGCGCACCTTTTACGGTCGCGTAAAGATGGAAGCCGTTGCGCCTTTGTGGTTTTTCAATAAAAGTTCACGAGTGCAACGACTGATACACGAATTGAAATACCATGGACACAAACCAGCAGGACTTTTGGCGGGTCGTATGTTGGGTGCGGAGCTGTCTACTGCTCCAAGGTTTCAAGGCATAGACGCCATCATTCCCGTACCCCTTCATCCTTCCAAGTTGTTGTCGCGTGGTTTCAATCAAAGTGAGGTGTTCGGACAGGGTCTTTCCGATAGCATGGGTGTACCAATGATACCCGATTTGCTTAAGCGAGTTTCCCGATCAGGGTCACAGACTCGAAAAAGAAGAGGAGGGCGTAGCAAAAGTGTGGAAGGGGCTTTTGAAGTGGAGGATACCCAGTTGTTTCCAGGGCACTTCTTGATAGCGGATGACGTCATTACCACGGGAGCCACCCTAACCGCTTGTGCCTTGCCGCTACTATCCTTGCCAGGAGTACGAGTTAGCGTGGCCGCGATGGCTTATGCACGCCGCTAATGGTTACTTTTGCCGAACCTTATACAAGCATGTCAGAAGACCTTCGTATACCGGCTCACAATCTTTCCCGCCAACAGCGGTACCAAGAGCTAATACCTCAGGTTCAAGCAATGGTTACAGGCGAACAAGATCTGGTAGCCAACTTGGCTAACATCGCTGCAGCGCTGCACGAAACATTCGGGTTTTTATGGGTCGGATTTTATTTGGTGCAGCAGGATACACTGGTGCTCGGACCTTTCCAAGGCCCTGTGGCCTGTACTCGTATTGCTAAAGGGAAAGGAGTTTGTGGAACTGCTTGGTTGCAGCGTCGAAACATCATAGTTCCCGATGTTGAGCAGTTTCCAGGTCACATAGCTTGTAGCTCCCGATCCAGATCCGAAATTGTTTTACCCGCTTTCCGCGATGGCGAGGTTTTTTTGGTGATGGATGTGGACAGCGAAGATTTAAACCATTTTTCCGAATTAGATGAAAGTGGTTTGCAGGAAATAATACGCATAATAGAGAAGCTGTGAGGGCCATTCTGTTCATATCATGTATGTTGTTTTTGTCGGCCTGTGCCAACAAGGTTGCTCCTACCGGAGGAGCAAAGGATGTGGATCCTCCCAAAGTCAGACTTACCAGTCCCGAACAAGGCGCCCTGTCTTTTAACGGCAAGGAAATCTCTATCGCATTCGACGAGTTTGTGCAACTTAAAGACGCTGCTCGCCAAGTAGTGGTTTCGCCTCCCGTATTTCCCAAACCAACCATTACAGCTGTTGGGAAAACCGTGAAGGTAGAATTCGAAAAACTGGAAGACTCCACCACCTATGTGATTGGATTTGGAAACGCCATCACGGATGTGAACGAAGGCAATGCACTATCGGGTTATCGTTTTGTGTTTTCCACCGGCCCCGTGTTGGATTCACTGCAGGTAGCAGGGGTGGCCTATGATATCACCAACGGAAAGCCACTCAAAGGAGCCATGGCCATGTTGTTTGATTCCAAATGGCCGGATTCGGTGTTGGTATTGCGCACACCAGACCATTTCGCCAGATGCGATAGCAACGGTGTTTTCCGTATCGAGAACGCTGCCGAGGGTTCTTACCGTCTGATGGTGTTGAGTGAGAAAACCGAAAATTATCTGCTCGACGATCGCGACGAGTTAGCTGGGTTTTCGACCGAAACAGTCATTTTGCCAACTGAAAAAAAATATACGGTTTGGGCGGCTCCACAACCACCAAGCTCTTTACGATTGGTGTCGGCGAACCTTATACCACCGGCAACATTGGTTACCGCGTTCAATGGCGATGCGCGTAATGTGATTTTCGAAGGATTCAACGCTTCAATACAAAGCACTGCTGTAAGATTTGCCGCAAGTGGCGACACGATAAGTCATTTTCTTGCTGCAACACCTGATTCATTGCCTGTGGTGTTGGTGTTGCGAAACAATGG
>JBJTQS010000202.1:0-5720 GCA_046075765.1 Bacteroidota bacterium | reverse complement strand
CTCGGCTTCAGTTTACTGTTAGCGTTGGTGGCGGGCGCATTGATCAACAATACCATCCGCATTGCGCTTTATTCAAAAAGGTTGGTCATAAAAAGTATGCGTTTGGTTGGCGCCACCAAAGGATTCATCCAAAAACCTTTTGTGTTGAACGGCATATTGCAAGGCCTATTGGGTGGCGTGATTGCCAACATCTTGTTGGCCGCATTGGTTTGGTACTCGGGACGAGAAATCCCCGACTTGGCCAACGTTACCGATGTGATGATGGTTGTTAAGCTCATGATAGCCGTATTGTTGGGCGGCATGATTATATCCGGAGTGAGTACCTTCGTATCCGTTAACCGTTACCTGAAAAGAAACTCAGCAGAACTCTTCTAAAAACAAACGCATGTCAAAAAAGCCTGAAATTAAAAGTGCACCCACGAGTTTCGTGTTCGGCAAGGCCAACTACCGCATCATGTTAATCGGTGTCGGACTTATACTGGTTGGCTTCGTGCTGATGGCAGGAGGTGGCACCGATGATCCCAAGAAATTCAGCGAAGCTCTTTTTGATTTCCAACGCATCACCTTGGCTCCTATCCTGGTGCTTTCGGGCTTCGTGCTTGAAATTTACGCGATCCTGAAAAAGAACCACGACTAACATCGGATGACGGTTTTTGAAGCCATCATTCTCGGTATAGTAGAAGGGCTAACGGAGTTTCTGCCCGTTTCTTCTACCGGACACATGATCATCGCCTCATCGCTGATGGGTATCGCCGAAGATGATTTCACCAAAACATTTACCGTATCCATCCAGCTGGGCGCCATCTTATCAGTGGTGTTTCTCTATTGGAAACGTTTTTTCCAAACCGTAGGATTTTATTACAAGCTTTTTGTGGCCTTCATTCCCTCTGCTATTTTCGGAGTGTTGTTTGGCGATTATATTGATGCCATGCTGGGTAATGTAATGGTGGTGGCCGTGGCCCTCTTGCTGGGCGGTATTTTCCTGGTTTTCCTTGATAAGGTGATACAGGAACCCGATACTTTGACCTCGCCATCAACAGATAACACATCCAAAGATGTCTCCTATAAAACCGCATTGGGCATCGGGCTATTCCAAGTAATTGCCATGATACCTGGCGTCTCGCGTTCTGCCGCCACCATTGTGGGTGGCATGTTCAACGGCTTGACTCGGAAAGCGGCTGCTGAATTTTCCTTTTTCCTGGCCGTTCCTACCATGTTTGCCGCAACGGCCTACAAGCTGTTGCAGTTCTATCAATCAGGAAAACTGATGCAGCAAGGCAGCGATCAATTGCACCTGCTGATTATCGGTAACCTCGTTGCATTTGTAGTGGCCATACTCGCCATCCGTTCTTTCATCGGCATGGTTACCAAATACGGGCTCAAGGCCTATGGTTATTATCGTATCATAGTGGGCCTGGCCATCATCGTGCTGATGCTTTCCGGTGTAGATCTTCAAATCGTTGACTGAACAAAAAGCCATCGACTTTAACGAGGGAGCAGTGCTTGTATTTAATAAGCCGCTCGGGTGGACCTCGTTTGACTTGGTGAAGAAAGTGCGAAACCTAAGCAAGGCCAAGAAGGTGGGGCATGCCGGAACATTGGATCCGTTGGCGACCGGACTGATGATTTTGTGTACGGGCAAGATGACCAAACAGATCGACACTTTTCAAGGACAGGAAAAGGAATACACCGGATCTTTCACACTGGGCGAAACAACAGCCTCCTATGATCGAGAACAGCCAGTGGATGCCACCTTTCCAACAGCACATATCACAGCGGACTTAATAGAGGAGGCAGTAAAAACATTTACCGGCAAAATATTTCAGACTCCACCAGCGCATTCGGCCGTGAAGGTGAACGGCAAGCGCGCCTATGAAATAGCGAGGAGCGGACAAGAGGCCGAGGTAAAGCCTCGGGAAGTGGAGGTCCGCGTTTTTGAAATCACCCGCGTGATGCTGCCAAAAGTGGATTTCCGCGTGGTTTGTTCCAAAGGCACCTACATACGTTCCCTGGTTCACGACCTGGGCAAACACTTAAAATCAGGCGCCACTTTGGATGCTTTATGCCGCACCCGGATTGGTGAATTTCG
This sequence comes from Bacteroidota bacterium, assembly GCA_046075765.1. Classification (GTDB taxonomy): domain Bacteria; phylum Bacteroidota; class Bacteroidia; order AKYH767-A; family OLB10; genus JALRAP01. The sequence continues at coordinate 3,631 of JBJTQS010000202.1, read as the reverse complement.
GATTGAGGATGCCCTGGATGTGGCCGATTTTCTACGAAAATAGCGGCCTGACAATCGTTGTCGAGGTTTTAAACGCCTTGTTAATGAGACAATAGACTAAATTTCAGCGCTCTGCGGTCGGAAACGGGCTTTGATGATGTATCTTTGCAGCCCATTAAAGAAATCCGTAAATCTCTTTAAACCCGAATCATGAAGCTTTCGCAGTTCAAGTTTTCAATAAACGAGAATCTTTTAGCCAACCACCCTTCCGCCAATCGCGACGAATCCCGACTGATGGTCATTGACCGGGCCACGGGTAAAATAGAACACAAGGTATTCAAAGACATCCTCAACTATTTCGGCGAGGATGATGTGCTCATCACCAACAACACCAAAGTGTTTCCGGCGCGTTTGTACGGTAACAAAGAAAGAACCGGTGCCAAAATCGAGGTTTTCCTGCTTCGTGAACTCAACACCGAAAGCAAACTTTGGGATGTGTTGGTTGACCCCGCACGCAAAATCCGTATCGGCAATAAGCTGTATTTCGGCGATGATGATTTGTTGGTTGCCGAGGTAATCGACAATACCACCTCTCGTGGCCGTACATTAAGGTTCCTTTTTGATGGTACTCCCGAAGAGTTTCGCAATGCAGTAGAAATACTGGGTAACACTCCGCTTCCAAAATACATCAAGCGCAAGGCCGAGCCTGCCGACAAAGAGCGTTACCAAACCGTTTATGCCAAGCACGAAGGAGCTGTTGCAGCCCCAACGGCCGGTTTGCATTTCAGTCGCGAACTGTTGAAGCGCATGGAGCTTAAAGGTGTTAACATCGCCGAGGTGACTCTGCATGTTGGATTGGGAACTTTCCGCACGGTAGAGGTGGAAGATCTCACCAAACACAAGATGGACTCCGAGCAGTTTAGTATTACCAAGGAAGCTGCCGATATCGTGAACAAGGCCAAGGCCAAGAAGCGCAGAATTTGTGCCATCGGCACCACCAGCATGCGCGCTGTGGAGTCATCGGTATCCACCCTGGGCGAGTTGAAGCCTGCCAGTGGTTGGACCAACAAATTCATTTTCCCTCCACACGATTTCAGCGTGGCCAATTGCATGGTAACGAACTTCCACATGCCCGAATCAACTTTGTTGATGATGACGGCTGCCTTTGGAGGTTACGATTTGATCATGCATGCCTACAAGGTGGCCATGAAAGAGAAATACCGATTCTACAGCTATGGCGACGCCATGCTGATTCTCTGATCCAAACTCCTCCAAAACATTGGAAAAATTCGCACTCATTGTAGGAGGCGGACAAGGCCTCAGGTTCGGAGGCGAAGTTCCAAAACAATTTCAACTGCTTGATGGCAGACCGGTTCTTTTCCGCTCCATCGACTTGTTTTCGGCTATTGCCGACCGTGTAGTGATGGTGATTCCACAATCGCAGTTTGAATATTTCCAGTCGCTGGTACAACAGTTCGGTTTGCCTATTATACCAGAGAAATTCCAGTTAGTTGCCGGTGGCAGCACCCGCACCGAATCCGTTGCAAACGGTTTAAATGCCCTTTCGGGCGATGGTGTAGTTGCCATACACGATGCAGTGCGTCCTTTGGCAACCACTCAGTTGGTGCAGTCATCATTCCAAGAAGCCGCCATCCACGGAAGTGCCATACCCGTTATCCCCGTAAGGGACTCGTTGCGTAAAAAAACCGACGCCGGAACCGTGGCTGTAGACCGTGAGCAATACCTAGCTGTGCAAACACCTCAGTGTTTTGATTTCACCAGACTCATGAACGCCTATCGCGAACAGGCAGGCAACTTCACAGATGATGCATCGCTTTTTGAATCGACCGGAGGAAAAGTGCATTTGGTGGAAGGCGAAAACAGCAACATCAAAATCACTTGGCCGGAAGATTTGCTTTTTGCCGAGGCCATTTTGAAATCGCGTAACTGAATATTTGCTACCTTACACCATGTTTCATGTGGTTTACCTTTTCGATGTGATGGATGGGCGCCAAGCCGATTTTGAGCGTGCATGGAAAGAATTAACCGAGGCCATTTACAAGAATAGCGGAAGCTTGGGCTCAAGGCTGTTGAAACAAGATGCCGGCAAATACTTAGCCATCGCCCAATGGCCCAACGAAAAAACATGGGCTGAGTCGCCTGCAGCACTGCCAGGCTGGACAGGTGCTATCCGCGACCGTATGCGCGATTGCTGCCATTCCATGGAAACCGTGTTTAAAGGATTCGTGTTGGCGGACCTCACCAGGAGCTCCTCCTATCGGGACGCTTGATTTTTCAAATATCCTTCCGCAATAGCCTTCCGTTTTTATCGTTCCAATAAATAGCGAAATCAACATCGGGTTGTTGATATTGCTTTTGTTCACTATCTTCACTTTCCGATCAGGAATGCCTAAAATTGAGTTCCCATCACGCACCTAACGGATGTCCACAAAAATCAAACTTCAACTGCATTTGCCACTCGCCATCTTGGTGATGGTTTTGATTGGCTTTACAGCGATTGGACAACCCGCAAACCTAAGCGCATTCAAACTGGAGCCAATGGAGGGTCTGGTGAACCGGGAAGGTGAGCTGCGGGCCGGTCTCTTGTACGACATCAACAAAAACACGATTGTTTGGGAGAAGCGGATGGACGAGGCGTTCCCCATTGCTTCGCTTACCAAAATGATGGTTGCGTTGTTGGCCGTTGAAGACATCGCAGCGCAAAAGCGCGATTGGTCTGACGAGATTACCGTTACGCGCTCCTACAAGAAGAGTCCACGAAGCCGCAAGGTGATTACCACCACGGAAACCTACACACTCGAATCATTGGTGCAGTTGGCCATGATTCCTTCCAACAATCAAGCGTGCAGCGACATCGGCAAGCATCTTTGCGGTTCCATTGATGATTTCATGTTACGCATGAATGCACGCGCAGCCGAGCTGGGAATGACCAGCACTTTTTTTTCGACCCCATCAGGATTGCCCGCAGCCATCAGAGAGTTTGACAACAAATCGTCGCCGAACGATTTGCTGAAGCTTTGTTTGGAACTTTTGAAATACGACGACATTTTACGCATCACCTCCATCGGTTATGCTGAAATCAGCAACAACAAATCCAAAGCCATACACCGTAACCATAACCGTTTGGTTATCGACTATGATGAACATGTGGATGGATTGAAAACCGGTTATACCCGTAGAGCGGGATTCTGTTTGGCTGCAACTTCCAAGCAGGATGATGTCCGCTTGATCTCTATTGTGCTTGGCGTGGGGAGCAGTTATGTGCGCAACGACATCGTGGCAGGCATGTTGAACAACTACTACTCGACCATTGGTTGCGGACCTATGAAGCCTTCGTTCAAAGTTCCTACACCTGTGTCGGCACCTGCCGTGGCACAAGCCGACAGTGGCGTTGTTTATAAAACCGTTTGGACCAAACAATGGAAGACCTACCGCGTTCGTTCAGGTGAAACACTTTCGAGCATCGCACAAAAACACAAATCCACCTACACGCAGCTCAAGAAGTGGAACAGTTTGAAATCAGACAGGATTCATCCCGGGCAACAATTGCGTGTGTTTGTGAATGTGAAAAAGACCGTGGCTATTCGCATCAACCCCACGCAAGATGACCAAGAGGATGACGATGCAGACA
>JBJTQS010000201.1:0-4366 GCA_046075765.1 Bacteroidota bacterium | reverse complement strand
GCACCATCACGGATGCGAATGGTTGTACAACAATTCGAAACATTACCTTCACACAGCCATCTGCATTAAGCGTAACAAGCACACAAGGTGCGATAGCTTGCAATGGCGGCACCACAACAGCTACTGTGAATCCTAGTGGTGGAACAGCACCCTATACATATGCTTGGTCGCCTAGTGGCGGCTCGGCTTCCACTTCTACTGCTTTAGTAGCTGGAAACTATACGTGTACTATCACGGATGCGAATGGTTGCACATCAGTGCGCAACATCACAGTTACACAACCTGCTACATTGACGGTTGGCGCCACCTCAAACACCGCTTCTTGCGGATTAGCCAACGGGTCTGCCACGGCTAATCCATCGGGAGGAACTCAACCATACAACTACATTTGGAATCCCTCTGGTGCAAATACTCCAACTGCATCTGGATTGATTGCAGGAACCTATACAGTTACCATCAATGATGCGAATGGATGCACAGCAACGGCTACCACCAATGTGGCCAATGTTGGGTCGCCGAGTGTGACAACTTCAACCGTTAGTAATGTATCATGCTTTGGCTTGAACAATGGATCTGCCGGCGTTTCAGTTTCAGGAGGCGTTGCACCCTACGCTTATTCGTGGAGTCCATCTGGAGGAAATGCAGCCAACGCCAATGCATTGGCCGCGGGAAGTTACACTGTGCTTGTAACAGGCGCAAATGGATGTACGGCATCCATCAACATCAGCATTACACAACCGACTCAACTTGTTTTGTCGGCTAACTCAACAAGTGTGTCTTGTTTTGGAGGCACAAACGGTACGGCGTCGGTATCTGCGTTAGGCGGCACAGCTCCATTTACATATTCATGGTCGGTTATTGGAGGAGCAACTGTATCAATCAATAATATCGTTGCTGGAAATTATTCTTGTTTGGTAACCGATGCTCAAGGTTGCACGGCAACAGCATCTACATCGGTAAGTCAGCCAAGTGCATTATCGCTTAACATCAACACCACCGATGTTTTATGTTTCAACGGTAGCACAGGTTCCGCCACTGCAATTGTGAATGGTGGTACACCATTGTATCAATATGCATGGAGCGGAAATATTTCTACCAACGCCTCTGTCTCCGGACTGTCAGCACAAGTTTATACTTGCACGATTACGGATGGCAATGGCTGTACTCAAACGCAAAGCTTTAATATTGGTCAGCCAACGCCGTTGCAAAATTCGGTAGTGGTGGTGGATGCGCATTGCGGACAATCAGATGGTTCTATAACATTGAATACCTCTGGTGGAGTTCAGCCTTATGCATATACATGGTCTCCTACAGGATCAGGTAGCTCGCTTCTTAACATCGCCGCAGGGGGTTATAATTTCACCATAACCGACTTGAACGGTTGTACCGTTTCATCTTCTGCAACTGTGCAAGATCTTCCAGGTGTGTTGGCTTCTATTGGTAGCTCTACCAATGTTACTTGCTTTGGTGGATCAGATGGTACGGCAGCCATTTCGGCCAGTGGTGGAACATTGCCTTACGCATTTAGCTGGTCGCCCAACGTTGGCTCATCTTCCAACGTAAATGGATTGTCGGCCGGTAACTTCCAAGTAACCGTAACCGATGTCAATGGCTGCACTTCTGTAGTAGGTGTAATTATTTCAGAGCCTGCACAACTTATTGTGAATGCCACAGCTTCCTTCAATGTTGTTTGTCCGGGAACATCTTCCAATCTTACTGCAGTTGCTTCTGGAGGTTTGACATCATACAACTATGTTTGGAGTCCAGGTAATTTGGTTGGTGCTAACCAAACCGTGGTGCCGCAAACTTCTACCAACTACACGGTTTTGGTAACGGATGCCAATGGCTGTACACAGGTTGCCTCTGCCAATGTGGATGTTTCTCCATTGCCGCAAGCTGTTATTTCGGTTGATGTGAACTCGGGTTGTGCTCCTGTATGTGTTCAATTCTCCGACAATTCTTCGGTAAACGCGCCAGGTTTGATCAATAGTTGGAGTTGGAGTTTCGGTGATGGAGCTACATCAACCATTCAGAATCCTACTCATTGTTTCAATGACCCAGGATCGTATGACATCTCTCTGACCGTTGTAACTACGGATGGTTGCACATCTACCTTAAACATCAACGATTTTATTCATGCCAATACAGTGCCAACGGCTTCATTCGAATATAGTCCGGCTAGTCCTGATGCATTTTACCCTCAGGTTTCGTTTTTCAACAACAGTGTGGGTGCAAGCTCATGGCTTTGGAACTTCGGCAACTTGAATGGTTCCACATCAACGGTTGAAAATCCATCATTCCTATTCCCAGATACTTCTTGCTTTACTGTTACGCTGATTGCTACATCCGATTCGGGTTGTGTTGATACCACACGTGAGATAGTTTGCATCAAGCCGGTTGTAACGGTGTATGTGCCCAATGCTTTTACGCCTAATGGCGATGGAGTAAACGATTTATTCTATCCTGTTTGCACAGGTTTGGTTTCTGGCAATTATTCATTCTGGATTTATGATCGTTGGGGGCAGAATGTGTTTTTTGCCGACAAGCCTTTGGTTGGATGGGATGGCAAGTATGCTGATTCGCGGCAGGATGCCCAAATGGATGCTTATGTTTGGCGATTGAGCTGCAAGGATTTTGATGGCCGTATTGTTACAAAAACAGGCCGGGTTACCTTGGTCCGATAACCGCGTTACCAAAACCAGTTGATAACCATGAGCTAAGGGTTCGTCTGAAAATTGACTACCTTTGTTCGCACAAAAGGACCCGTAGTTCAACTGGATAGAATGACAGATTCCGGTTCTGTTGGTTGGGGGTTCGAATCCCTTCGGGTCCGCCAGTTTAAGAGCAAACGTCCGCCAAAGGCGGACGTTTTATTTTACTGAAGGAATGGAAATAGGAGAACATAAATTATGCGAATCTGGCGGATTAACACGGATTTGATTTTCTACACCAATTAAATCCGTACCAATCCGTGTCCATCCGTTCAATCTGTGTTCCCTGTTTCTACACCCACTGATATTTCTCTAAGTCTAATATTGGTAGTAAATTAGCACTTCCAATTATCACCATTTTGCAGCTCACAGATACTCATATTCACCTTTACGCCGACGAATTCGCTCCTGATTTGAATCAATTGATTGCTGATGCCAAAGCTGTTGGAGTTTCAAGGTTTTTGCTGCCCAATATCGACGTGACTTCCGTTGACGGCATGTTCAATTTGGTAGATGCACATCCTGGGACATGTTATCCGATGGTAGGTCTCCATCCTTGCTATGTGAAGGAGGATTATTTGGATCAATTGGAAACAATTAAGGGAATACTTGAGAGTAATTTGGATCGCGTGATTGCCGTAGGCGAAATCGGACTGGATTTTTATTGGGACCTCACTTTTCGTAAGCAGCAAGAGGAAGCATTTCTGATGCAACTTGAATGGGCAGAAAAACACAACTTGCCAATTTCCATACACAGTCGGGAATCAACTGCCGAGCTTTTGGAATTGTTGCGTAGCTATGGCGAAGGAAAAGTGAAAGGTGTTTTTCATTGTTTTTCCGGAACACTTGATCAGGCTCACGAGGCAATCCGATTGGGATTCCTATTGGGAATAGGAGGGGTGGTCACTTTTAAAAAAGCATCCTTGGCTGAAATTGTAACTGTCATTCCAATGGAGCATTTGATTTTGGAAACGGATGGTCCATACCTGGCACCCGCCCCGCATCGAGGCAAGCGAAACGAACCTGCATACTTGCGATTGGTCGCTGAGAAGGTTGCAGAACTGAAATCAATAACAGTCGACGAGGTTGGCAAAATCACCTCTGAAAATGCAACAAAGCTTTTCAAGTTGCAATAATTTCAATTTGGAAAAATAGCTTTAAGAAGTTTGATTTTTACTGGGATGTTGATGGGTCGCTATTAGGTATTGATTCTCTAACACGAAAATTAAACGTTTAAGTTGTGTTCATAATTTGTTGTTCAAAATTTTAACAATTATTTTCACACTGGGGTGGGGAACGTAGTTCCCCGGAACTTTGAAAAAAATAATTTCATTTTCGGTTGATTATGTTCCAATCAATTTAAACGTTTAAGTCGAATTCATCATTTGCAGTTTAACTTTTTCGAAAATAATTTTGCACTGGGGCGGCCCTTCGACCTCGCTCAGGGCGAGTATCCGAAGGACCCCAGAAATCTTCTTTCTTAGGCTAAATTCCCTTTTAATCTAATTTTGTTTGCCGAGCAAATCAACATTTTCACCACATAACCATGTAGTAACCAATTTTGCTTGTGAATGTATTGCAATGCCAAAATGATTTACTTTGTACTTCCTTGGGCGATAATCTCATCATAATACATCATAATAATCATATTCCAT
>JBJTQS010000200.1:0-3514 GCA_046075765.1 Bacteroidota bacterium | reverse complement strand
GTTTCGGTTGGTTAGCTGTTGTAGCCGTAGTAAGTTCCGCTATCAGCGTTTTCTATTACCTGAAGGTTGTTGTAGCCATGTTCCAACCTGCCGGTCGTGAGGTGGTTCAACTGGAGTTTAATCCCGGTCAATCGCTGGTCTTGGGATTGGTTTTGGTGCTAGCAGTGGTGTTAGGGTTGGTTCCGGCACTCATCACCAGCCTGATTTAACCATTAACTTTTCTTTGTTGATATCCGCAAAAGTCCATATGTGGCTGTTGTGAATGCTTCGTTACCTTTGTTAAAGATGGGAGCCGAATTCAAATCCGCGATTTCATTAAAACCGATGAATACCTTCGGAATGGATGTGCGTGCAGCACGCTTCGCGGTTTTTGCTAATGAAGCTGAGCTTCAACAACAGTTGGAAGCCTTGCAGAATAACACGGATCCGGTTCTCATCCTTGGTGGCGGCAGTAACATTCTTTTCACTCGCGATTTTCCAGGTGTTGTGTTGAAGAATGAAATTGGTGGGATTGAAATCGTGGAAGATCATTTCGACAAGGTGTTTGTTAAAGTAGGAGCTGGTGTCGTATGGCATCAATTGGTGATGTGGTGCATCGACCATGGCCTAGGAGGAATCGAAAACCTGTCGTTGATTCCTGGAACCACCGGAGCAGCTCCTATTCAAAACATCGGGGCCTATGGTGTGGAATTGAAAGATGTATTTTATTCGTTGGAATGCATAATGATTGCAGATGGAACCTCCCGCATATTCGATTTCCAATCGTGCTCTTTTGGCTATCGCGACAGCATATTCAAACGCGACATGAAAGGAGCTGCTGTCATCACTTCGGTTACGCTTATGCTTTCGCGCAAACACCATTTGAATGTATCATACGGCGCCATTACCCAAGAGCTTCAGCGAATGGGGGTATCAAATCCTGATATTAGAAGCGTGAGTAATGCCGTTTGCAATATCCGTAGAAGCAAATTGCCCGACCCGGCAATCATTGGTAATGCAGGCAGCTTTTTCAAAAACCCTGAAGTGTCTGCCACCGTTCACGATGCCTTGAAGCAGGAATTCCCGAATTTGGTTTCTTATCCTTTTGGTGCCACCACATTTAAGTTAGCCGCTGGTTGGCTCATCGAGCAATGCGGTTGGAAAGGTAAGGTAGTAGGACATACCGGTTCGCACAAAGACCAAGCATTGGTTTTGGTTAACTATGGCGGCGCTACCGGCGAAGAAGTGGTGCGTTTGTCAGACGAAATCCGCGCAAGCGTTCGTGCAAAATTCGGGGTAGAAATAGAGCCCGAAGTCAATATCATTTGATACCTGCCACTGCAGCGAGTGCTGATTTGGACGCTTCGTTGCAATTTTCGAGCGACTCCACCCACTGGGCAGCCACCTCGAGTTCGTTATTGATGGCACTGCGTTCTATAGAAGCACATAACTTAGACAGTCTTGCTGCACCAACATTCATGGCGGAGCCTTTTAGCTTGTGTGCGGCCTTAGATGTTAGAATGGCATTGCCACTGGCAAAATGCTTCTTGATTTCCTCAATCGAGCCATCTGCTTGCTCCATGAACAACATGACCAGTTTGGCCATGAATTGGTTTTGAGGATCGCTCAATTGTTTCAATCGTTCAATGGCTGCCATGTCAATCAAATCCGTGTCATCAAATACGGCTGCGTCTTTGATTGAAGTTGTGACTTCCGCCTTTGGAGCCATTGACGATCGTTGGCGGTTGAATTGTTCGCCATACTTAATCAGCAGTCTACGGATGTCGTCTATAGTAACCGGCTTTGATAGGTAATCGATCATGCCGGCTTCTTTGCACTTATCTCGGTCGCCATCCATCGCATATGCTGTCATGGCAACAATTACGGGAAGCTGTTTGCCTGTGGGCAGGGATGAGGTAATCACTTTGGTGGCTTCAATACCATCCATGATGGGCATTTGCACATCCATGAAAATGATATCGTAGTTGCGAAGCGCTGCCAACTCCACAGCTGCTTGTCCGTTCTCGGCCATATCCGGTTCATAACCCAATCGCTGGAATATGATGCGTGCCAAGGTCTGGTTTACGGTATTGTCTTCTGCAACCATGATGCGCATCGGATAATCGGAAGAAAGGTTTTCCAACATGCCAGCGGCCTTGCTCTCTTTCTGTATCGATGGTTGTGGCGAAGGAGTAACCGCTTCCTCTTCTTGGAATTCGCGTTGGTGTTCCAAGACAGGTTTGAGTCGGATTGTGAAGGAGAATACGGATCCTTTACCAGGCTCGCTCTCCACCCAAATCTTTCCTTTCATGCGCGCAGCCAATCTGGAACTAATGGAAAGCCCCAATCCAGTACCTCCGTATTTTCCGTAGGTGGACGCATCAGCCTGCGTGAATGATTCGAATATTTTTTGCGTCTGGTCCGAAGTCATGCCTATACCAGTATCGGTGACATCAAATTGCAATTCCCAATCGTCTTGCTCGGTTTTGTGTCCAGTCACATGAACTGAAATCTGTCCATCTTTAGTGAACTTCACGGCATTACCAACGAGGTTCACCAGGATCTGACGAATACGAGCTTTATCACCATTGAAATAGGCCGGCAGGAACTCATCTATCTTATAAGATAGCTTGTCGCCCTGTTCTTTCGCTTTCAATGATACGATGTTGAAAGTATCAAGGATGCACGAGCGTAATTCGAAAGGTTTCTCCTCGAATTCCAACTTGCCTGATTCGATACGCGAGTGGTCGAGAATGTCACTGATTACCGATAAAAGTGCTTCACCACTGAGTCGTATTGAATCGGCGAATTCTTTTTGCTTACCGGAAAGGTTGGTGGTGAGCAAAAGTTCAGTCATACCCAACAAACCATTCAATGGCGTTCGGATTTCATGACTCATGGTAGAAAGGAACTCCGATTTTTCCTTAGTAGCACGCTCTGCAGCGTCTTTGGCTTCCACAATTCGTTGCTCATTCATCACGCGCTCGGTGATGTTGCGCATGTGAACAGATACACCCGATACCGAAGCGCCTTGCGTTTGAATTGGATTCAAAGAGATTTCAAAATGATGGCTGGCGTTGTCGATGTAGGTGAACAACTCTTCAAAGCGAACTTTCATCCCCGCAAGGGCTTGCTTGACCATTCGAGTCCAATTCTCCGATTGCTGCTCGTTCAAATACCATCTTAAGTCATCTCCGGTTACAGGAAGATGTCCGGTGCGACGCAAATATTCCTGCTCACATGCCGAATTCATTACCGTGAAACGATAGTTGAAGTCGATGGAGAAAATCGGGTCATCTGAATTCTCTACTACTGCATTCACATTCGATACAGCTTGCGCCAATGCATCGTTTGAATGGATATATCCGGTCACATCTACCACGGTAATGGTTACGCCCTTCGTGTTCTCATCAGCCAGCGCTCTGAATTCCATTCTCAGATGGCGGGTTTTTCCGCTTTTACTAATGATGCGGAATTCATGTTCCTCATCCATCGATGTTGGAGAGAGCAATATCTTTTCGAATGCTTCTGCATC
>JBJTQS010000199.1:0-6331 GCA_046075765.1 Bacteroidota bacterium | reverse complement strand
CCACAAGAGAATTTTGAAAGTGGGTATTTGGGTGAGTTTATCACTCAAAGCCTGACCTTTTACAACATTGTTTTCCATCGGATTCATCAATTGATTTTATCGATAACGAGTATCAGTTGGACCAAAGGCAGATAGACAAATGATCCAAACATCAACCTTCGTGCTGCTTCAACACTGCAGGATTGGTAAAGTTTCCATGCTTGCCAGCTAAATACGATTGCGGCAACGGTACTGATAATTGCAGAGATTGGACCCGATAAGCCAAAAACCCAAGGGGTTATACCTACAGGAATCAAGCTAAATGCATATACAAATGCTTGAAAAGCAGATGATTTATCTCGTCCGCCTTTTGATGGAAGCAACTCAAAGCCAGCTTTCTTATAGTCGTCATCCAATACCCAAGCTATTGCCCAAAAATGTGGGAATTGCCAAATAAATTGAATGCAGAATAGAATCCAAGCAGCTGTGTCAAACTCTCCGGTTGCAGCAACATAGCCGAGAAGTGTGGGGATGGCTCCCGGAAATGCACCAACAAAGACGGCGAAAGGAGTTGTGCGCTTTAAAGGAGTGTACATTACCGTATAACTCAGCAACGCAATCAGCCCCAAAATCCCACTATACAGATTCATGTAGTAGGTGAGGATGAACAATCCTCCTAAGCCGAATAGAACCGCTACAATGGCTGCCTCGGTTACTCGCATTCGGTTGTCTGGCAACGGACGAGCTTGCGTGCGATCCATCATTTTATCCAAATCCTTTTCCATGATTTGGTTGAATGCATTGGCTGATCCGGTAACCAAAAAGCCACCTAAAATCAAAAGGCCGAGTTTAGCCCAATCCACCCCGTCTGATGATCCGATAACAAAGGCCATTGACGCAGAAAAAACGACCAAGATGGTCAATCGTGTTTTGGTAAGCTGCGCAAGGTCGCTGATCTTGGATTTTCTCTTATCAGAAACGCTGCTGGACATAGGTTGGCTCATCTGAGGGCGAAGTTACCCAATGCAGATAACAAAAAAGTTCTCACCTGGTTCTGAAACCAATCACGTTCCTTGCTTCTGAAATGGTGTTGGAGCCACTAACATGAGCTTTTTCAGCTCCTTGATCCATCACCCTATCTATTAGAGCATCGTCTGATGAGATCCGTAGAATTTCCTCATGGATAGGCTCTATAAAGGCAACCATATCTTCGGCCAACTGCTTCTTCATGTCGCCATAACGAATGGAACAATCCTGGTATTTGGATTCAAAAAACTCTACAGTCTCTGTGGCCGAAACGAGTTTCATCAATGAGAAAAGATTTGCGACTGGTTCTGGCATCTCTTGACCAGGATTAACTGGTCCGCTGTCTGTAACAGCACGCATCACTTTCTTTCGGATTACTTCAGGCGAATCGGCCAAGAAAATGGCATTACCCTCGCCCTCGCTCTTCCCCATTTTACCAGAGCCATCCAATCCAGGAACCTTAACCAACCCCGAGCCGAAATTGAAGGCGTGGGGCTCCGGAAAGGCACTGCAGCTATATAATCTATTGAAGCGGTTTGCGAAGGTTCGCGACATTTCAAGATGTTGCTCTTGATCCTTACCCACAGGTACCTTAACCGCCTTGTGGATCAGAATATCTGCAGCCATCAAAGTAGGGTAGGTAAGTAATCCGGCATTCACGTTGTCGGGATGTTTGCGAATTTTCTCCTTAAAGGATGTGCAGCGCTCTAACTCACCAACATAAGCATTCATATTGAGAAGCAAGTACAGTTCCGCGGTTTCAGGCAAATCGCTTTGTGCGTAAATGGTGCACTTGTCAGGGTCGATACCGCAAGCCAAATATTCAGACAAAGCTTGCCTTACAGAACGCTTAAGGTTTTCCGGTGTTGGGTGAGTAGTTAATGAGTGGTAGTCTGCAATAAAAAAGAAGCAATCATACTCATGCTGCATTTTAACGAAATTTCGGACGGCACCGAAATAGTTGCCCAAGTGCAGGTTGCCTGTTGGGCGAATTCCACTGACAACGCGTTCCATAGAGGGCGAAGATACGATTTTTACTAATTTAGCCATCCTTTTGACGATGATGACTTTAGTGCGAAAGCTTTGGAAGTGTTTCTTTTATGTGAATGCGGTAACCACATTCTTGGTTCTGTATCCTGCATTTTGGATATTGCTTAGAAGCCATAAGACCTTTCCGTTAGTTTTCAAGCTTAAGAGATGGTGGTCGAAACTACTGATTGCAATACCCGGCCTTTGTTACAAGGTTGTGGAAAGCAGCCATGTCAAATGGCCCGAGCCCTGCATCATTTGTCCGAATCACGGTTCATACCTTGATATCATTATGACATACCGAGTGCTGCCGCATTACTTTCATTTCATGGGTAAGGCCGAACTTAAAAAGGTTCCACTATTTAATAGTTTCTTTGATCGGATGAATATTCTGGTTGATCGCTCAAGTATTGTAAACTCTCATAAGGCCTTTGTTCGAGCGGCAGAGGATTTGGACAAGGGGATTTCAATTGCCATTTTTCCAGAGGCAACAATTCCAGACTGTACTCCTGCTTTGGGGAAACTCAAGAACGGTGCTTTCAAGTTAGCGATTGAGAAACAAGTGCCTATTGTTCCAATTGTGTATCTAGATAATTGGAAAGCGCTTCCGGATGGACCAAGAAAAAAGAAGTTCCCAGGCCAACCCACTTTGTTGAGAGTAGTTATTCATGACCCCATTTCAACCAAGGGTATGACCGAGGCTGATTTGAATCAGCTCAAGGAAAAATACAAGCAGGTAATGGATAATACCTTGGAAAAATACGGATCTATTATAGAGTCAAGTAAGCCACAGTACCAATTGGCGGTGGCTAACTATTGACTAAACCGTAAAGAGATTTAACAGTATTCTTCGAAAGCAGCACCCAAATGGTCGGCGATCATTTCAGCCGAGCGGCCTTCAATCATATGCCTTTCTACAAAGTGAACCAATTGTCCGTCTTTAAATAGGGCAATGCTGGGTGATGATGGAGGGAAGGGCAATGTGTATTTTCTGGCAGCGGCAGTTGCATCAGTATCTTGACCCGCGAAAACGGTTGCGAGGTGATTAGGCTTTTTGGAGCTTTTATTCAATGCCAATTTTACGCCAGGCCTACATGTTCCAGCGGCACATCCACAAACGGAGTTAAACACTAACAACATGGTACCGTTGGCATTTGGAATAGTTTGGTCAACTTCTTCAACAGAACGCAATTCTGTGAATCCGGCACTGGTTAAGTCAACGCGCATAGGTGCGCACATTTGTTCTGGATAGGGCATTGTTTTGAGTTTGATTTTACAAAAATAGTGAGGATAAAGGCGAGAACAAGCCACTCGCTTAAAAGTTCGTTTTCCAACCGTTTTGGAATAAAGTAACTATCAATTTTTGATTTTCTTACCATTCCCTTAGCCACTATTTTAAACACAAATTATTGATAACCAGTGTTTATTAAAATTGGACACCTTCATTTTCTTTAAATAATCGACCATTTCTTACAATGTAAGGTACTGTAGGAAGTGTTGAGCAACCTGATGGAGTGGGCTTCGTTTCAGAGTCATCAAATAATTTACAATGAGCACGAAATCCCCCCGTCAAAGTAGTTTGTTCCCCGTTTTCAAATTTGATTTGAATCGAACATTGATTGAAGCCAACAACGCCTCTATGCCCCTTTTGGAGAAATGGGGCTGGAACATCCAGGAAGGCCTACCTAAAAAGGTGATGGCTGATTTTCCTCAGATTTTTCATTCCATTCTAAGTCAAAAGCCATCAGATATTATCGTCAATATGGACGGATTCAATATCCGCTTTTGTATCGTCCCTTTCCCGGAAGCGGGTTACATAGGCATGTATGCATATTCGTTGGAAGCAATCAACGGAATGGCTAGGACATCATTTCCAGTAAAACAAGAAGTTGAACCATCAATCACATTAAATTAATATGAACACCATCAAGACAGCCAGGCAACGTTCAAAGCCAAAGACACAAGAAATCGATTTCAAGCAAATAGTAGCCTGCTCAGTAAAGAGCTTGATGCTGCAAGAAGGAGCCCACCGATTGAATATAAAAACAACCATTGAAGGTCTTATCCCTTTTGTGGCAGGCAAGGAGATGGTTGAAGTGATTTTCACCAATATCATTTCAAATTCCATCAAGTTTAGGCATCCTCATGAGGCGAATCCGACCTTGGATATCCACGTTGATTTAGGGCCGAAAAATGTAGTGATAACATTCAAGGATAATGGTATCGGTATCGATCGTGAGTACGTCGGTAAGGTTTTCGATATGTTTTTCTGTGCCCCTTGTCATAACAACGATGGCTCAGGGCTGGGCCTGTTTGCTGTTCGTGAGGCTGTGAAGCGTATGAAAGGCACAATCGCCATTCAATCTGTAAAGGGTACTGGAACCACTTTGGTGGCTGAATTGCCGAACAGAATTGACCCGGATTTAAAAAGAAAATTAATTAAACTAATTGATAATTCAAAATGACAAACGAAATCAGCATTGTGGAAACGGTAAACATCGAAAAGATTGGCGTCAGGTACGAACATGTGATGTTGGTGGATGATGACCCATTAGTGAACATGTTACATGGAAAATTATTGGATCATGGAATGTTTGCTAAGAAAGTTAGCTCATTCAACTCTGCTCAAGAGGCTTTGGAATTCCTTTCCCAATCTCCGTTGGATGAGTTGCCATCCGTTATATTCCTGGACATCCTGATGCCTGGCATGGATGGTTTCGGTTTCTTGGATGCATTTGCAAAATTGAATCCTCAAATAGTGTCCCGTTGCAAAGTGGTGATGCTTTCCTCATCAGAAAGCTTTGATCACCTCAACAAGGCTAACAGGAATCGATATGTTAGGAAGTTCCTCAATAAACCGCTTACTCATGAGATGTTGAATGCCATCAACATCTGATCAGCGCTTCGATCTGAAAAATTCTCGAAGGAGTTCTGCGCACTCGTCTGCCAGGACTCCTTTTTTTATTTGTGTTCTCGGGTGTATGAGGTTTTCTCCGAAAAGTCCATAGCCGCGCTTCTCGTCGCGCGCACCAAACACTATTCTATCCAGTTGAGTCCAGAAGCCAGCTCCGGCACACATGACACAGGGCTCCAGAGTCACGTACAATGTGCAGTCCTGCAGATATTTTGCACCCAAAAAGTTCCCGGCAGCGGTAAACGCAAGCATTTCGGCATGCGCAGTAACGTCAGTCAGTTTTTCGGTCATGTTATGTGCTCTGGCAATGATGCGGTTTTTGCAAACGATTACTGCGCCCACGGGAACTTCATCGGAGTCAAAAGCTTTTTTGGCCTCAGCTAAGGCAGCACGCATAAAGTATTCGTCGTCTAATGCAAAGGTTTCCATGGGTACGCAAATTTAACACTTGCAAACCGAATCAGTTCGTTGTCTGTTCTGGTTTTGTGCATACATTTGTGAAGGCTAACCGGCAGGTTTTGGGACAAGAAAAACAAAAGATACTTAAACTCGATTTTGAACAGGATTTGGATTTCCTGATAGTCGGGATCATTTCCGGTCATAAGGATTTCCGACTCTGTTTTGAATTGAACAAGGCACTTCGATTGAGATTTGCCCGCAAGGATGACATCGTCATTTCCGCAGGTAAACCAGGTTCAAGTACCAGTCACGCCCGTTTTTTAACTGGAGGTAATGCATCCGAAACTTATAACCTGATAGGCAATCGCGATTTAGAGCACACCGGTTTTTTCATACCCGAAATGCGCAATGTTGATTATTTCTTCTTGGTTTCTGGCTACAACGACAATTTCGATCTTGCTGGCATGGTTGAAAAAATGCGCAAAGTGAATGCTGTATCTGGGGCCTTCATTATACAGCCAGATGGACTTAAGTCGGCCGAAACTTTTCTTAACCTAATCGAAAATTGAATCATAAAGCAATGTCTTCAGCCATTTTTAACAAAAGCAAAATAATAGCTACCATTGGGCCATCTTCGATGGATACTGATACCTTGGAAAAGATGATCAAGGTAGGTATGGATGTGGTGCGCATCAATGCCTCCCACGGTGATCACACAATGCACCGCACTATAGTAGATAATATCCGTAAGCTGAATGCTGATAAGAGATATAAGATACCCGTGCTTTATGATCTTCAAGGCCCAAAGCTTCGAATTGGAGAGGTAAAGGACAACGCTGCTGATTTGGTGGAAGGTGCTGCCGTTCGATTAACCATACATCCTTGTGAGGGGACAGCAGCTTTGTTGCATGTGCATTACACTAAATTCTATGATGATGTTCAACAGGGAGACCCGGTTCTGATTGATGATGGAAAAGTTGAATT
>JBJTQS010000198.1:0-7616 GCA_046075765.1 Bacteroidota bacterium | reverse complement strand
GTAAACCACTCCTACGCCCTCATGAACATGAAACCCATCGACGGCGTTATCGGCGGCGATATTTTGAAACGCACCCAGGCGGTAATTGATTACGGGAAGAAGGAGATGGTGCTGCGGATGCCATAGGTGGGTTTCGCTGGCTTCGATGCATTCGCTACGCTCACTTACTCAGCCAGCGTAGCTGCTTGATTAAAAGTTTGTACCAATTTGAAATTTTGAATCTCAAAACAAAAATTCCAATCCATAGGCGGGTGGCTTGTCCACGAACGGTGCGAACCGTAAGATTGGTCGGCCCGGGGGTGTAGCCTTGTGCGACAAGACCAATCAAACGGTTGGCGTTCGTGGTGCCCTTTTTGGTTACTTTTTGGGCAAACAAAAAGTGACAAAAAACCAAAGAAAAATAGCTTTCAAACTTGAAGCGGAGAATTTGGTAAATGGCGATATCTACTAGCGGCAGGTCTAAATATTGAACACTACTCACTACCTACTACTCACCACCCACAACTACCTCACAAAAACCGAATACGGATCCACCGATAATTCCATCTTGAATCCGGAAACAAGATTCAACGTATTCAAATCAATCATCGTCAAATATCCGTTGCGACCACCGCAAGATGATGTATGATGCGGAATAGGTCCGCCCGAAGTAGAGGTGTTGCGGTTGGCCACATACACCACACCCTCGGTCTCATCTACCGCCAAACCATGCGGTTGGAACCCCACGAAAATATCCTTCACATGCGTCATCGCATCCATGTCGATTACCGTAACACTGTTGCCCACTTCACAACTCACAAACAGAAGTTTATTGGTAGGCGACATCGTCATCTCCAATGGGAATGCCGCTGTTGGTATCGCATCAATAAAAGCATCGTTAGAGGCATTGAAGATGCGTACTTCGTTACGCCCTTGGCAAGTAACAAAATACTTGTTGCCATCCGGACTAAATGCAATCTCGTGCGGATCGGCTACTGGTCCGCCGGAGGTGTTGATGTTGATCTCTGTATAATCGGGAATCAACGGAGTAGATAAATCGAATTTGTAAATCTTGTTACCAAGTTGTCCGGTTACATATAGGAAATCGCCATTCGGAGAAACTGCGCTGCCATGCGGATTGGAAAACAAACCGGGATCTTGATAAGTAGCCAGAAGCTGCATGTTCACCAGATCAACATACGCCACGCGACCTATCACCGAGAAATCCACTACCCACGCCTTGGTGCCATCAGGCGAAAGTGCGAAGGTGTTCCATGAGCCTTGCGATATCACGGCCTCACCTACCAATGAGTCATCAGATGTGCGATACTTCTGCAGCACATTACCATTGATGAACGACACATACCAATATTGTCCATCGGGTGATTTGCGAATCATGTGCGGTGATTCAATGGAAACGCTGTTGCCAACATTCACGCAACGCATAGCCACTTTGGTATCGGCATCATGAATGCAAATCAAATCGCAACCTTGTTTGGCGATGTAAAACTTGGGGCGGTTCGGATTATCGGCAAACTTCACACGACCTCTACAATCGGGGGCACCGGCATCAATCCAACTCTTGATAGTTTGTATTTCTTGCGCGGTTAAAGGCGATGCATTAAATGGCATCGTAGGTTGCGAAACAGGTCCTTGAAGCGTATCGGTATTGATGTAAAAAAAGAGTGTGCTTTGATCGCTACGATACGGCACACAAACAGCACCGTTACGGTTTCCCTGAAACATGGCTTCCCAACTGGACAGATCCAAGCCACTGGCTGCATCTTTGCTGATGGTATTATGACAACCCGAAGTGGCGCATTTCTTCACCAAAATTTCGGCTACTTCAGGTGGATAGCATCCATCATCAAACGGTTCGGGCGCTACATCATACTTGCATGATTGCATGATGAGAGCCACAGCCAACAAAGTTGACAAGGCAATGTAAACTACTTTGGATTTACGATGGAATATCATGGCCTGGCGATCACAAAATTCTTGGAGGTGCGGATGCGACCATCGCTAACGATGCATCGGTAAATACCTGATGCGAGTTTATCAATCGACATGGGCACGGTAGCGGAGCTGCTACGCACCATCATCACTTCTCTGCCTGTAACATCCACAATGCTGATATCGCGCATGGCACTGGGCAACGATTCATCCATACGAATGGTTAAATAATCAGAAGCCGGATTGGGAAACAGTTGGAAATTGGCTTCGCGTTGTATGATTTCCTGAACTGAGGTGGTTGAGTCGAAAGCATAAAGGGTAAGCCCGCCCGCATAATTGCCCGTCAGGATTTCGCGAATGCCATCACCATTGATGTCCCGCGAAGCAACCGTGATGCGCTGCGGCTCGTAAATGCGCTGATACATGGAATCCACCAAGGTGAAATTTCCAAGCAGGTTGTTATCGATGTTGTTGTATTTGTATATGTAACCGTTCACTGCACCCACCATCAATTGCGTAGCGCCCGCGCTGTCATACATGAAAGGATAACTGTATCCATACAGACTGAAAGCGTTATTCACCAACACATTTCCGAAGGAGGATGTTACTAAATTGAAAGCAGGTGATGAGGGCGTGCCTGTGTTTTCATAGTAATTGAGCGTTCCGGTGCGCTCACCTACTACCAAATCCAATTTGCCGTCTTTGTTTACATCATACAATTGCGGCGTAGAGTTCGAGCCCACATCAATAGGCGTTCCGTTGGATGTGGTCATAGAAGGCTGTGCCAACACATAGCCCGTACCATTGTTGTTGTAACGCAAAAGCGTGCCATCGGAATTGCCAAGCACCAAATCATCATCACCATCACTGTCTATATCACCAAAGGCGGGCGACAAACCAGTAAGACCTAACTGCATCAAACTGGCAAAATCCTGACTAACCAACTCAAAAGATGGAGCCGTTGCTGTGCCCACATTCCGATAAAAGGCCAACCCGCTTTGGAATGGAGGTGCTGGAGAATAGTATCCATAGTTACCCGCAACAATGTCGAGCAAACCATCTTTATCCACATCCTGGAATACCACGTTGGCGCCTGAGCCTACTTCCATCATACCATCCACTAAAAAACGCTTCTTGATGAAGCTGAAAATATTTGTGGTGTTATTGGTAGTGTTGAGGTAGTACAGCACGTTGTTGTAATTCTCAGACGGACCACTGATGCATGGTGCAACCACGAAATCCTTGTGGCCATCGTTATTGGCATCAAAGTAATAGGGACCGGGAAAAGTTACAAGGTCTACAGGGTCATCATAAGATGGAAAAGAGTCATCTTGTGCAATCATGGAAGCACCACTGGTAGTTCCACCATTTACAACCAACAACATATTGTTGCCGAGTATGTCGCCATTCATGATGTCTTTGTCGCCATCACCATCGATATCGAGTGCAATCATACAGGAGCCTGCGTGCTGCACACGAGCGACAACATCAGGCTCCAGATGTACTTCATCCCCGGGAAGGGCCATACGGCATCCCACATTCAAGAGTGCAGAGTTGGTAAATCCACTCAACCCGAAATTGCCAAAACAACTTGGGTCGAGCTGATACACCAAGGTGTCGCAAACACCAAATTGCTCTACCGCCCTGTTGCGATGAAACTCCACAAAGCTTCCTGAAACGGGAAAGGTGAGCACATCCAAATCGCCATCGTTATCCACATCGGTCAATGCAGGCAGATTAACGGATGCCACATACAAGTTAGCTGTGATGCTACCATACTTACTGTTGACCAGCGTATAAGCCAAAGTGAATTGCAAACCGTTTTGCGGTGTGTAATCGTTGCGGTAAACCGTCATGCCACCCGAATAAGAATAGGTGAAGATATCTTCCCTGCCATCGCAGTTGAAGTCTTTCAGCAGCACCCAATCGTGCAAACCTGCGGGAAACCTTTTGCGATACTCTGGCGCATAGTGGTAATCCACTTGCCCAACCGTTCCATTGTTGATGAAGGTGGAGACGCGGAAACCATCGCGATCAAACACAAAGAGGTCTTTGATGCCATCACCATTCAAATCAATCTCCGAAAATATAGGAGCATTGAATCCACCCACCCAAGGGTTTTCCAAAGGGATGCCGTTGTGTGAAACTGGGATGTTTATGGCGGGGACATATTCGCCATTCTGTGCCTTCAAAGTTCCTGCAGCAGCCGCGAGGCAACAAAGGAACAGCCAATACTTGCGCATGGTAATCGTTTTTCCAAATTTACTGTAATTTTAGGTGGCTGCGAATGACCGCTTGCGCGGATTGTCATTCAGCTGCAATCAAACCACATACAACTATGCCTTCATTCGATATTGTGAGTAAAACCGACGTTCAAAAGTTGGATAACGCCATCAATGTGGCTCAAAAGGAGCTGGTAAACCGGTACGATTTCCATGGCTCCAAAACGGAAATCGAGCTCGATAAAAAAGCCATGGTTATCAAGTTACTGACAGAGAATGAGATGCGCATGGATGCCATTCGCGATATCTTGATTTCTAGGGCTATGAAGCAAGGCTTGGAGGCCGGTTGTCTCGATTTCGGCAAAGATCAAGAGGCTTCGGGTATGATGGTGCGGAAAGAGGTTAAGATCATCAATGGAATCGACAAAGACACGGCCAAGAAAATTGTCAAAATCATCAAAGACAGTGGGTTGAAGGTTCAAGCCTCCATCATGGACCAACAGGTTCGGGTTACGGGCAAAAAAAGGGATGATTTACAGGCGGCTATCGCCACCGTTCGGCAAGGCGGAATAGAGCAGCCTTTGCAATTCGAGAATTTCCGCGATTGATAGATTATATGCCTGTTTTTCAACTTCTTAACATGTGGTGTAATAATTAATACGAAATTCATTTTTTACTCACATAAATGCGATTACCTTGCTCAAAAATTAAAGGGTAACCGTTTTTTATGAGCCTTATCATACCAAACGGCCCGCTTAAACGTTAATCTTGTTCTAGTTTGGATGTGTAATCAAAATGCTCCCGACTTTTTATCAGTAATACCCATTAAAAAATGAAAACTTCAAGAAGCCGTAAAAAGGCAAAAGAACCAGTAGAGAAGCCGCTAATTAAAGTACAGTTGGATGAGCGTACCACCATTACCATTCGCAAGATGGAGATGCTCAAATTCTGGAAAGAGCGCTACCCTGCTGCAAAAGTGATTTGATAAAAATTTTTTCGATGCGCCCGCTTTGAACCCAAGGCGCGAACAGTGAAATTATTTTTTTTCCAACTGCGCTTTTATGATTTGCAGTCCGTCCACAAATCGATGTGGTGAGTAACCAAGTTCCCTTCGGGCTTTGTCTAATATGAACCCTGTGCGGGGAGGCCGTTTCGCTGGCTGATTCAATGATGCCGATGTAATCGGTTTGATGTGCGACTTGTCGAGTCCGAAGAAATCAGCCACCTTGCAAGCGAGGTTGATGATACTATCCAAATCCTCTTCCGGACCACAGATGTGATAGATGCCCTTGGCTCGCTTTTGCATGGCAAGTATGCATGCATCCGCCAGATCTTCGGCCAAGGTTGGACTGCGAAACTGATCTGTAATCACATTGATGTCTTTGCCTTGTTCGAGGGATGACTTGGTCCACAACACCAGATTCGAACGCTGCACATCATCCACCACACCGTAAATGATGATGGTGCGCAGTATCGCCCAATCAAGACCGCAATGCATAACTACCTTTTCGCTCTCGAGCTTGGAACTCGCATAGTAGCTAAGCGGGTTGGGTGTGTCCTCTTCCCTATACGGTCCTGCTTCCCCATCAAAAACAAAATCGGTTGAAAGGTGAATGATATGTGTGGATGTGCCTGCACACGCTTCCGTCAAATACTTTACGGCATTTACATTGAGTGCATCGCATCCGGGCTTGTCGTTCTCACAGGCATCCACATTGGTCATGGCTGCGGTATTGATGATGCAATCGGGGAGGTGTTTCTGAACAACGGAAAACACTTCGTCGCAGTTGGTGATATCGAGCGACTCGAAAACATAGCCGCCATTTTTGGCAATGCGATTAGCTCCTTTGGATGTGGCTACCACTTCCACATCCGCCCTACCCGCCAATGCATACACCAGCTTTTGTCCGAGCAAGCCATTCGATCCGGTGATCATTACTTTCATGGGGTAAAGTTAAAAATATGATTAAAGGGATTGTTATGATTTGTTATGATTATTAGGATGGTTATGTTTAATTATGATTATTATGATAGTTATGATGTATTATGATTAGATATTGTTCACTAATGACTACTGACCAATGACTACTTGCCCTGAGTTCATCGAAGGGATGACCAATGACTAATGACCAATGACCATTTTGTCGCTGATTATATTTTGGCCAATCGCGCAATCCAAGCACTTCTTGTGGGAGCAGTAGCGGTCATACAAACCAATCAAGGCTTGGGACTCGAAAGCGCTAGAAGGATTCAATCCGGCGCTGTTCCACTTGGAAAGGATTGAGTTTTTTTCGGCTGGAATGCTTCGCAGTAGTTCCATTGATTTATCAACGATGGCCTGATCACTCCGCATGCGACCGTAGTAGAACATGGCTGGAGCGATCGTATTGATGATGATGTTGTCGATGGAGTCTGAACCCAACGATTTGCACGAGTACGGAGCTGCTTTATCGAACATGTATCGGGTAGTCCAATACGGTGAAGCGGAAACCTCCAGTTTTTTACGGAGCTGCTCAACATCCCACGAACGCAGCAGTTCACCAAAAGAAAATCCGTCTTGCGTTACGAGCACTGCAAATTGCGAAAGTCGTATGGTGGGAAAATTAGCAGGACGCATCCTCAAGAATTTCCACAAGTGCTGATCCATCGGCATCAATCCGTATTTATGCGCCAGAAACCGGTAATCCAATTGCAACATGCGTGCATATTCATCGTCGAAGTCGTCCTGCAAAAACCCTGCTTGCCCCAATGCCATGGCTTCGGCATGCTGCGGTTGATCTGCATGACGCAACAGGAGCTTGCGAGGCAATACCCGCGATAGCATCTCAAAAGGCTGCGCATTCACTTTGAAACCGAAATTGCGTGCGAGCAATTGGTAAAAAGCATCTTCCCAATCGTTGCGGTTTACATGCAATGCCAGATCAATCAGCTGCGACTTATGCTCCAACCGTTCCACCAGCATACGATCTGTCCAACCATTCACAACCATACGATCCACATCGGGCAACTGGTTGCTGCAAGGGATATCCATGCGCGAAGCTCGCATGTTGGCATATCGGCCCAACACATCATCTTGAATCTGATCCGCTAGAGCAACAGTAGGCACAACTGTTTGATCGGGATGAATGATATCGGTATCATACTCGTACACCACATGCAGCACCACATTGTCGTAAGCGCGATCTGTTTGATGTCCGTGTCTATACCAATCCGAAGCCTTCACATGTATTTCAACATTGCCTGCCCAAAGTGTATCACCTACTTTGATGCGTGCGTTAAAAAAATCTGGGCCCGCATTGCCATGCTGCTCTCCGGGTTTTATCACCGTAATTGGCGACCCGTTGGTGGCAAGCAATTGGCTGTTGTACAAACGGTATTTCCAAACATAGGATAACAATTGTTCGTTCATGATGAAAAGTGAATATGAAAAGTGAAAAGAAAAGCGAATGAACGCGACGAAAG
>JBJTQS010000197.1:0-5495 GCA_046075765.1 Bacteroidota bacterium | reverse complement strand
GGCCGTCGCTGCTGATGGTGATCACCGGAATGCCCATGGTGGTCAACCTCCTGCTTTTCGATAGGGAGGAAAGAGCAGCTCCTGACCCGGGGTGAGCAGCCGCACATCATCGAGGTTGTTGGCCTCCGCCACCCGCAGGTAGTGCTCCGGGGTGCCGTAGATCTCTCGGCAGAGCTGGGGCAGGGTGTCCCCAGCACGCACGAGGCGACGGTGAGTCAGATCGGGGGAACTCAGATTGTCTTGCGCCGCCTTCTTGCGGGGGTCGAGATCCTCGACGAAGTGGCTGGCCAACTCAGCATGGAGAGGCGAGCCATTGGTGTCGAAGCAGGAATATCTGATGTCAACCGACTTGAGGCGGCAATCGAAGTTTTCACCGATCACTCCCTTGTGCCAAATCAAGCGGAGATAGGAGGGCTCATGCGAGGAGCTGTTGATCTTCTGGCAGAGCTTGAGAAACAGCTGTACATTTTCCGTAACCGTTCGCTGCTTGTCACTCAGCAGGTCGACCAGCCCGTACGGACCCATGTCAACCCCTTCAAAGATCAGTGTCAGCCGCAGGTTGCGCGAGCGGCTGTGGGCAAAGCGGGCCTGGGCCGAGCTGCTCGGGCTGGTCTGGGCTCCTTGAAACGCATGTTCATGTCCGAGGGTGATGGTGTCTGGGTTGTAAGGAACCACGAGGCTGTTGCCCTCGCCCGGTTCACCGGCAGCTTGCGACCGGTTTGAATCAAGAAAGGCCAGGATCGTCAGATCCGAGGCTTTGCCGGTGACAGATTTAATGTGCACCAAGATTCGGCCACTTGTTGGTTTCGTGGTTCCTTTAAGTCTGAAGTATTGTAAATTGAAAAACATCTTTTTCCCGTATGGGGCTGTCGTTGGTGAACCATCAGGAGTACCTATTAAAACAACAGTTGAATCTAAAGTCGAAATCGCGGAGTAATAATCAGTGTCGGATAACCTTGGTTGTTTTGAAATGGTAATTGCGGTACCAAGTGCAAAGAATGAGACGCAGTATAAGATTGCCAGGGTTGATTTCTTTGATTTTTTGAAATAAAGTATGCAACCCAATGAAAAAACCGCTATCAATAATGGCCACAATAAATCGATTGAAAATAGATCAATTGTGGGAAGCAAGCAGCCGCATACAAAGGCTGGGGTTTGTTTTAGAAGTGGATATTTTGAAAAATGATGCATACCTGATGAAAAATGGTGATGCGTTTTAAATGGAAGTCAAGTATAGTCTTAATTATCCTATGCTGATTTATATTAAACGTTTAATTGCATTTCCCTCAAAAAATATTTCGTAACATATTGTATTTCAATTATTATAATAGATTAGCATAACAGGTTATATTTAAGAATATCCCCTATTTTTGAATCAACAAACCTTAAACCAAACCAATAAATGAAAAGAACATTACTCAGCTTATTGTGCTTCGTGCTAAGCATAACTGGTACGATGGCACAAGGTGGAACTTGGGTCTCTCAGGCAACAGGATTCCCCAATACCTCTACCGGCGTTTTCATCATCAGCGTAGTCGATCAAAACGTCGTTTGGATTTCATCTTACGATGGATCTGGTTCAAACCTCAACTTCCGTGACTACTCAGTAACTATCGACGGCGGTGCCACTTGGATTCCAGGAGTTGTTCCTGCTCCTGCTGGTCATGCATGGTCGCAGATTTTCGGATTGAACGACCAAGTTGCTTGGGCGGTAATGTACAATGCTACAGCCGGTTCAGGCGGTGGCATTTGGAAAACCACAGATGGCGGTGTAACCTGGAACCAACAGGGCGCAGGTCAGATTTTCAACACAGCTGGCGTATCTTTTCCGAACGTAGTACACTTCTGGGATGCCAATAACGGTTTCTGCATGGGTGATCCAGTTGCAAATGAGTATGAACTTTACACAACCTCCAATGGTGGTGCCACATGGACTGCCGTACCAGGAGCAAACATCCCAGCTCCGCTTTCTGGTGAGTATGGTATTGTTGACCACTATGATGTTAAGGGTGATACTATTTGGTTCGATACAAACAAAGGCCGTGTTTATCGCTCCATTGATCGTGGTCTGAACTGGACTGTAGCTGCTACTGGCATCACGGTTCCTGCCAACAACGCCATTGATATTGTTTTTTGGAATAACAATGAAGGGTTGGCCCGATTGTTCAATGGTACAACCGGTGCTCAAACGGTTCGGAAGACAATCGACGGTGGAAACACTTGGACTGCATTCACTCCGGTTGGAAACATGTTGGGTAATGATGTCAAGTATGTTCCCGGAACAGCTTCCCGCCTAGTATCCTCAGGAGCCAATACCACTTATACGACTGGTTCATCATATTCCGATAACGGTGGTCAAAATTGGACTGACATCGAAATCGGAACTCAAAGAACTGCTTTGGGAATTCATGATATCAACACCATGTGGACAGGTGGATTTACCACATCTCCTTCCACTGATGGAATCTACAAATACCAGACCCTTGCTCAAATCAATTGTGGAGATGCCGCCATTCAATCTGGTGTTGGATCTGCCCCAGACCTCACTATTTGCTTCGGCGATACACTGTTTTTCTCTACTTCTGGAGCGGTTCCACCAAACCAAGGAACTACTTATGGTTTCAGCATTATAGTTTCCACAGTAGACATCTCAGGTAACCCCAATCCACTTGGAACTCCAGGCGTAGTGGGTGGTTCTGGTGTAAACTATCCTGCTCCGGCTGTTATCAATACAACTTTGATCAATAATGGTACCATTTTCCAAGCAGGTGTTTATTACTTCACCCCTGTTGTATACGGAAATGCCACTGGAACAGGAAACGTGACAGCCCTCACCTTAGATCCTGGTTGTACCTATACTGGAACATCCGTAATGGTTACTTTGTATGCTGCTGGCGACCCCAATTGCAATACTGGTATTATCGAAAATGGCTCTAACGCTGAGCTAAACGCTTATTTCTCATCAGAAACATTGCAATTGAATATCATATCAAGCGTATCTGAAAAGACGAATGTTGAGATATTGGATATCTCCGGCAAAGTGGTTTATCGTGAATCACTCGACATTTACTCTGGTACAAACACCCATGGAATAAACGCCCAAGGTCTTTCCACAGGCACATATTCTATAAGGATAACTGGAAACAGTGTAAATGCGGTTCAGAAGGTGGTAAAGATGTAATTATTATCTAAAAACCTAAAGCAAAGCCGTCGGTATTATCCGGCGGCTTTCTTTTTTGTCATTCACGTGATTTGATATTAATTTTGGAATTAAATGACACTATACATACTGGTTATAACAGTTGCCATTTCCATAATCGCATTCTACAATAGGGATGTTATGGCGAGAATGATTTTCAACCCTTACATGATTGGGGTAAGGAAAGAATGGTGGCGATTTGTTACCTGCGGTTTCATACATGCCGATTGGCTGCATTTGGGCGTTAACATGTTGGTTTTTTTCAGCTTTGGCAAAGTGGTAGAGATGTATTATGCTGCTGTTTTTGCTGATAAGGCCACTTTCTATTTTTTGCTGCTTTATATCGGTGGAATTGTAATTTCCATTACTCCATCCTACAAAAAGCATCTTAACAATGCCGGATACAATGCCCTCGGAGCTTCGGGAGCCGTAGCAGCCATTCTTTTCACTGCGATACTATTCGACCCATTGAGGCCCATTTACCTTTATGCTGTAATCAAAGTTCCCGGAATCCTTTTGGGCGTAGCCTATTTATTCTATAGTTACTACATGGATAAGCGAGGAAATGATCACATCAATCACGATGCCCATTTTTGGGGGGCTGTTTTCGGTGTGATATTCACCATTGCACTCAAGCCATCCTTATTGCTACACTTTATCGATAGTCTAACCACCTTCTAAATGAGAAAAGTTGTTTTTCTAGATCGTGATGGCGTAATCAATAAAGATCGAAAGGATTATACATGGCGAATTGAGGATTTTGAAATCCTACCAAATGTGGTTCAGGGATGCAGAAATCTACAAGACTTGGGCTTTGATATTATCATAATAACAAACCAAGGTGGAATCGCCAAAGGTTTGTATAGCCATATAGATGTTGAAAAGCTTCACCAGCATATACGAGCCATTTTCCAAAATGAAGGTGTTTCCATTTTGGAGATCTATTATTGTCCACACCATTCAGAATATGGCAAATGCCTATGCCGAAAACCTGGTAGCCTGATGGTGGAAAAGGCCATAGCTCGGTTTGACATAGATATTAATGAATCTTTTTTCATAGGAGATATGGAGCGCGATATGAAAGCTGCCCAAGGTGGGGCTATAAAAGGACACTTGGTGGAAACCAATTCCGATTTCATTTTTAATTTAAATCAATTTCTATGAGCAGGGTCATTGAATACCTAAACGGTAATAGAATACATCCAGGCTCTACTATATTAAATGGTGAAAACAGGTCTTTTCTTTTTGGTGATGGATTATTTGAAACCATTCGGATATTCAATGGCAAACCAATATTCCTTGCCAGTCATATTGAAAGGATGATGTTTGGAATGGATCGCATGTTTATGGAACATCCATTGGAAACTTTTGAAAAACACATGCAAGATTTCATATCGATGACCATTCAATCTGAAAAGATAATAAATGGACGAGCAAGATTAACCGTTTATAGGGATGCTTCTGGTTTTTATACGCCCTCAGATCTCAATTCTTCATGGCATTTGATAATTCGCGAAAGCGAGGCTAAACAATTGTCAGAGGTTGCTGATTGTAAAGTGGTGCTATTCCCATCCATGCGAAAAGATAATTCCATGGTATCTAGATTCAAAACTACCAGTAGTCTGATATATGTGATGGCCGGAATCCATGCTGCCTCTTCAGGAGCTGACGAGTGCATCATTATGAATCATGAAAATAGGTTGGTTGAATCCCATACATCCAACTTGTTCTTGAAGAATGGGAAAGAATACTATACACCACCTGTAACGGAAGGATGTATTGATGGTGTCATGCGACGCCATCTTATTGGAATAATGAACCGAAACGACATCCCCGTAAGGGAAATACCACTAACAAAAGCCGACCTTTTGACCGCAGATGAGGTTTTACTTACCAATGCCATGAACTGGGTGAAGCCTGTTACTGAGTTTGAAAATCAAAAATACTCGCTTGAATCAGCATCAAAACTAAACCAGCTGGTTTTGGAGCATCTAGCAAGTTGAGGCTAGCCTGCTTTGTCTGCCAATTCGAGCCATCTTGTGGTTTTATCATCAATCAACTTACAAACTTCACCATACCTTAAAGATGTCTTGTGTATTTCTTCAGTACTAGCAGATGCATCAGATAATTTGCTTTCAAGTTGCCCTTTTTCGGTTTCCAAATGGTTGATTTCGGCTTCTAAAGATTGGTATTCTTGTTGTTCCTTATAGGATAATTTCTCCTTTCGGTTACGGTTTCTGGTGTCGATACTTACAGGTAAATCTTCTTGTTTTGCTGATTTTTTTTCTAAAATGTT
>JBJTQS010000196.1:0-2786 GCA_046075765.1 Bacteroidota bacterium | reverse complement strand
TTCTGGGCATCAAACAATATTTGTAAAGAATCGATTGGCTCAATGCCAAAACCGCCTGGAGTTCTTACAGAAACTTTAAAAGACGGACTGCCATAAGGATCGGTAGGTTGAGATACTTTTAGGAAAGCAAAAAGCGAAGATGTACCTGCTCCATTGTTGGCGCATCGGGTATCTGCACCGGGTACTTTGGCTCCTTGTAGCGCAGCCATCAGTTTGCAAGCCAAATCACCCTGAGCGTTTAGGAATCGTGCCTCAATGGAATCCAGAATCGCTTGTCCGAGCAGAATGTTGCCTTGAATGCTATAGTTTGGGCCGTTAATGTGATTTTTATAGTTGAGCGTTCCTGTGCCGGTAAACCCTGCTGTTTGCGGGGATCCGTTTATCAAGGCGGCGATTCCATATTGGCGGCTATTAGGGTTGTTTTGGACATCGTTTGCCGTTAGCCAGCTGATGATTTGCTGTGGATTGTCGCCGGCGAGCATGCGTGTGCGGGCATTGGTTTGGTTGGTGGCGTTGTAACTGGCTTGGGTGTTGATGGCCCCTACCCCGGGGATCAAATCGCCAAGGAAGTCGGTGGCATAGTTGGGAAAGAAAAGAATCAAATCCACGCAAGATGCCCCTGCGCTACCTACCTCACCAGTAACCGAGTCAACGGCCACAATGGAAAAGGTGTCTTGGGCGGAGGCGCGCAAGCATGAAAACGAAATCAATAAAGCTAGAATTATGTTTTTCATGATGGTTAGGTTGTAAGGCAAATATAGGAATTAGGGGGAAAGGGATAAAGAGAAGGCGGGAGGTGGGAGGCAGCGGCGGTAACATTAACAGTAGCAGTAGCAGTAGCAGTAACAGTAGCAGTAACAGTAACAGTAACAGTATTCTGGAGTCGAAACTTGTTACTTGTTACTTGTTACTTGTCACTTTTTACTAAAATGCTGCGGGAAGTGTTCCCATTCAAATAAAACAGAACACTGTTGAAACCCTTCGTCCGATAGTTATCGGTCCGATAGTTATCGGACAAGCTCAGGGCGACGCGGATCGTGCGGATTTGCGCGGATAGAAATCCACAACCAAATTTCCAGCCTACCGCAGCCGCCTACTGCCACTTTAATAAGGGAACACGAACACCAAGGATATAGCAGATTTATAAGGATTAAAATATATTACTTTTCTTTGAACCATCAAACTTCACTACACATGCAAACTAACATCGCCATCATTGCACTTGCAGCACTTGTTCCATTATTCATGGGATTCATTTGGTACCATCCGAAGGTGTTTGGAAACGCCTGGATGAAAGTGGCGCAGGTATCCGAAGAATCAATGAAGAGCTCCAATATGGCTTTGATTTTCGGATTGACTTACTTGTTCAGTTTCTTTCTTGCGTTCTCCTTGCAATACCTGACTATCCATCAACTGAGTCTGTGGGGAATTGTAGCAGGACAACCAGATTTCATGAATCCAAGTTCGGAAGCCGGACAAATGGTGGCTGCATTTATGAGTAAATACGGAAACGAATTCAGGACCTTCAAACATGGCGCTTTGCATGGTGTTATTTCAGCCATCACCATTGCACTACCTATCCTAGGCATCAACGCTTTGTTTGAAAGAAAGCCGCGCAAGTACATTTTCATCCACTTGGGGTACTGGGTAATCACCCTCGGAGCTATGGGCGGAATCATTTGCGCATACGCGTGAGCGGAAAGCTGAGAGTATTGGATTTTTGTTGGGGAGCATATCCGCGAAAATCCGTTATGCCAGTGCAATCCGCAGTAACAGTAACAGTATGCCACAGAGGGAGGTGTTTCCTTTCCAATAAAACAGAACACGGATAACGCGGATCAGGCGGATTTACGCGGATCTAATGGGAGAATAAATGAAATCCGCGTCAATCCGTTAATTCCGTTCAATCAGCGTTCCCTTTGCTACGCATCAGTTCTTAACGAATGTCAAATAATCCGTTCCGCCGTTGCCACCGCTAACATCTATCAACTCGATTTTGGTTTCTGATTGAGAAATGAAATCCCAATCGTCGTTCAAATCCTGAAAGTTGTTGGTGAGGTTGAAGTTCAAATTGAAGTCGAGGTCGCTCAAATTGTCATCATCGCTGTTGCTATCGGTGATGCTCCATGTGCCGGTATAACTGTTAACCCCATTAGTTGCCGTAACCGAACCCGATGTACCGAAGTCGAAGTTGTATCCGCTAAAGTTGCTGGTTTCATCATCACCAGAATCGATAAACTTGGAGATGCGCCATTTTCCTGACTCGATGTTGGACCGTATCTGACCTTCCAAAGTAGATGTGTCATCCTTTTTACAGGAAAATACACCTATCATCAATACAAAAACAAAAATCAAACTTGTTCGGAATGGAGTTTTTCTCATTGGTATTGAATATTTAGGATCAACGCTTCTTTTTTGACTTACTTGAAGTATCGGGCTTCGTGCTTTCTTTTTTACGATTTAATATCATGGCAACAATAATCCCAACCAAACCGCCAGTGAGTCCTCCCAAGTTGACAACACCCATCGTCCTAAAAAAATACTCAGCAATTACACCAAGCAAGCCTGCAGCAACTAGTATCAATACAAGCGATCGAACAGTCATCGGGATTTCAATAATCCAACAAGTTACGCATGGCGTTACGCACTTTGTCTGTGTTAGGTATCATGGTGTGCTCCAAGGTTGCATTCAATGGAATGGCTGGAAGCTCTTCGGAACCAACAACGCGGACCGGAGCGTCCAACATCTCAAAACACTTTTCTGCAATGTGTCCAGCCAAAGCCTG